>JAIOHN010000776.1 GCA_019912985.1 Anaerolineae bacterium
CTGTTATATCTCCCCTCAAGTCGTGTATAATGTCGGCAGGAGCAGGACACCGCCAAGTATCCTGCAATGCAGGCACAATGGAATATACAGACGAAGAAATCTGGGTCAGCACCAGCGAAGGCGCGGAACTTACTGGCTACAACCAAGTTCATGTTCAGAAATTAGCGCGCGATAACTGGAATCTCCCCGAAGCAGAACGCCTCATCCAAGTCCGCAGGCGGAAACGCGGCTATGACATCTGGCTGCCCGACCTGATGCGGTATATGCGCGAAAGTGGCAATGGGCCACAAGTTCATATCCGAAAAGATTAAACTCTTGACAAGTGCGATGGTTTTATAGTAGTATTTATGGCAAGCACATGAGTGTAGCTAGCCAGAAAAAACCAAACGCCCCGTCTGCGAAAACGGGGCGTCGGGATTTGCAGCGTCCAGGTTGGACGTGCAAGCTCGCATCTTGCATGGTAGTGTAAACCGGTCTGGATATTTTGTAAAGCACCCCGGTCTGGCGAAGGTATGGCAGGGGGCACGTTGGCGCGTGTTCTCTGATTCCACCTGTTTTGCCAGCGGGAAGGTGCTTGCCTGAACCGCCGTTCATGCGGCGCTGGACTGCTCACAAACGAAGGCGGCCTCCGGGTATCGCGAGATTCCCCGGAGGCCGCATGTGATTCTACCCATGATGTTTCGCCCGGAAGCAGATAGTGACATTCAACACTGTACAACTGATGCATTATGGAACACAATAAAATGTACGGATATATTGCGCGAAGCGAGCATCTCTACCTTGCCTAGCGCGCTATGCTGTTATGCATAGCTGGACATTGTGAATACCGCATCGGCGATTAAGGGCGTTACCCATAACAGCAGGGAACGCCTTTTTATTTTTCAAGGAGGGACGGTTATGAAACACTGTTTTCTTTTTATCGTGTTGGCCGCGGCGGTGTTGTTAATCCTGTCGCTGGCCGTGCCGCTGGCCGCACAGGATGAGGCCGTGCCGCCGCAGGTGGGACTGCGCCCGGATGCGCCGACCTACGCACTGCACGGGCCGTACTGGGTGGGCATCAAGGACTCACCCATTACTTTTGAATATAGGGATGGTACGAAACGCGAGAGCCGTGTCACCGTATGGTATCCGTCGCTGAACCCGGACGGGAAGCTCGAACCGTTCAGCTACCCAAGTGAAAGACGGATCAGAGATTTTGGTGGTTATTTGTTTTTCCCACGTACTGGACAAGCGCTGCTGGATGCTGCTCCGAATCTTGAAGGAGCGCCGTATCCATTGGTCATTTATTCTCATGGAGGGTGGGGATACCGGTGGTTCAATCTGGAATACGCAGAACACTTAGCCTCCCACGGATTTGTGGTGCTCTCAACCGACCACGAGGATGTGGCCCCTGCTGGCTTCATGCCAGCACATGCCGAATTGAGCCGTCAGTGGGATATATCGGCTCTGATCGACTATGCTGCGCAGATCAATGCACCTGAAGGCATCCTTGCCGGAATGGTTGACACCGCCCGGATCGGCGTCACTGGCTATTCCGCCGGAGGCTTCACTGCACTACTTGCCGGAGGCGCGCGCCGAAACTCGCAAGAGAAGCGTACCTGGTGCGCAACCGATGAAACCAAGCAGTCGTGGGTAGGCCCACTGCTGTGCGGCGATGAGGATTCAGGCGATCAACAATGGGCTGCGCTCCTTGGTGTAGAAATACCACCGGACGGTCTCTGGCCTGACATTGGTGACAAGCGCGTGGATGCGATTGTGCCGCTGGATGGTGGAGCGTTTGACTTTGGCCCAGATGGGCTGAGCCAAATCAGAGTACCCGCGCTGTTGATGTTCGCAAGAGGTGCTCCAGATGCCATGCCATATCCTCTGGACACCCTGTTTGCGAGTATGAAAGGCAAACAGGAAGCGATAGCCATCTTCGAAAACTCGGATCACCAGTTGTTCATGCAAGACTGTATGGGGACGCTTTCGGCTGATACTACCGCGATATGCGCTGAGCCTGTCTGGGACAAGGATCGGGCGCATGACCTGATCAATCACTTGGCGACCGCCTTCCTGCTCGACGTGCTGAAGGGCGACAAGGATGCGCACGCTGCACTGTTACCTGACGCGGTGAGTTTCTCCGGCATCACCTACGAGACGACGCTGGAATAGGCAGGTGGTTTGAAGTGTAACCAACCGCACATCAAAGGCGGCCTCCGGGGAATCTCGCGATACCCGGAGGCCGTATTTTTTTAAGTCGATAGTCGTTAGTCGTTAGCTTTTAGCGCTCTATCCGGTAAATCTTGAAAGCGGGCAAGGCAGCGCCTTGCCCCTACAGAGACGTTTGTGGCGATGGATCAGGATTTCGCTTCGCCGTTTCCCGGTTCGCCCGACCAGTTGACGCGGATCGTCGTCCCTTTTCCGGGCGCGCTGGTGATGTCCAGTTGGGCGTTGATGTCTTCGGCGCGTTCGCGCAGGTTGCTCAGTCCCATGCCGCCGGTCACCTGCGTCGTATCAAAGCCGACGCCGTTGTCGCGTACTTCCAACATCACATGATCATTTCCATAGCGCAGGTCAATCGTAAATTCGGTCGCGTGGCTGTGTTTGAGGATGTTGTTCACGCTCTCCTGCGCCAGCCGGTAAAGCGCGACGTGGGTCTCGGATGGCAGCTCAAATTCCTTCCCCTGCATCTTCAGATCGGCGTCGATCATGGCGCGGCCTTTGGCAGCGTCGATCAAATGCTGCAACAGGTTGTTCAGCGGCGTTTTGATGATGGCCTGCGGGCGCAGTTCGAGCAGCAGGATGCGCATCTCGCCCATTGCAGCACGGTTGATTTGCACCACCTGTCGGAGCTGCTCCATCGCTTTTTCGGGATTTTTCTGCCAGGTGAGGGGCACGGCCTGGGCGATGGTGGTCGCGGAAAAGAGCGCCTGGCTGACTGAATCGTGCAAATCCTGGGCAAGGCGCTGGCGTTCCTGGATGGCGGCCATCTCCTGTGTCCGTTCGCTCAGGAGCGCGCGTTTGAGCGCCTGTGCCGCCTGCTGCCCCAGCGTTTGCATGAACTGTCGTTCCTGCGCTGTCAGCCTGAGGACTTTGGGGAAGCTCATGGCGATGCCGCCGATGATGTCCTCGTTGACGATCATCGGCAGGGCAATCATGGCCTCAGTACGGCTTATGGGATGAAAGGTTTCATAGACCTTGGGGTATCGTTCCTTATATTCTTCCGCGTTCTGAATGAAGATCGGCTGGCGGCCCCGGACGGCATCGGCCAGCGGCACGGCGTCGCTCAGTTTGAACTGAACCGGTGGGTCAACGAGGAGTTCCTTGGGGATGCCGCGCCGACCGATTATTTCAAAGACATTGTCGTCGCGCAGCAGGTTGATTGACCCCATGTGCGCGCCGAGCAGCCTGAAACCCTGGTCGGCGACAATCTCGGCGATTTCCCGCGTGCTGACGGCGGCGGTCAGCGCGGTGGTCAACTGCTGTAACAGGGCAATTTTCTGTTCGATGTTTTTACGCTCGGTGATGTCCAGCACGAAAATACCCAGGCCGGAGCGGGTCGGGTAAATCCGGTATTCATACCAGCTATCTTTGGACTCGACATATTCCTCAAAGCTGTGGTTGGTCTTGTCGGCGGCGGCCTGTTGAATTTCGTCGTGGAGGCGCGTGCCGATGATCTGTGGAAACGCTTCATCCAGCTTTAGCAACCGCTCCCTGGAACCTGCCCGGGCTTCCAGTCCCATTTGACTCGCGCGCGGGTTGGCATAGGTGAAGTGTCCCTCGTTATCGAAGATGACAAAACCCTCGTCGATGCCCGCCATGACCAGTTCGAGTGTTTCCTGAACGCGGGCGGCGTCGCGCTGCGGCGTCCCATCGCGGAAAACCAGCACCGCGCCAATCATCTCATGATCGGCATCGCGGATCGGCGCGCCGCTGTCCATAATCGGACGCCGTGTCCCGTCTTTGCTGATCAGGATGGTGTGGTTGGCGAGGCCGACGACCGCGCCGTATTCCAGCGCCTCCATAATGGGGATGCGGACAGGCTGGTGGGTGATTTCGTTGATGATATAGAACACATCCTGAATTTTTTTCCCCAGCGCCTCTTCGACCTTCCAACCCGTCATTTCGGCTGCAACCGGGTTCATGAACACGATCCGGCCTTTGGGGTCGGTGGCGATCACGCCGTCGCCGATGCTGGTCAGGGTGATACGCAGCCATTCCTGCTGCCGGTAAGTGAGTTCGTCCACCTTTTTGCGCACGCCGTAGAACCAGCTAATGGCAACCGTCATCAGGACGAACAGGGTCAGTTGGACAAAAATGACATTGTTGTCGAGCTGTGGGTTGAGAGTGGGGCGGATGAGAAAGATCGAGGCCAGCGCAGCCAGCAGGCTGGCGAAAACGCCCGGCCCAAATCCGCCGTACCAGGTGCTGATGATGACCGCAGGCCAGAACAGGATGAACGACGCGCCCCGGAAAATATTCGGGAACGAAAATCGCACGATGACAGCGATGGCGATACAGGCGAAGGCAAGCGGATAACGCCACTTTACAGGGAGTGGGTTGTACGGCAGATTGTTCAACATGAACCGATGCTAGACTTTCTCTGCTGATGACCGGACGTCGAGATTGTGCCTGTCATCAATCTACATGGACTTTAAGGTATTTTTGGCGGGTTACATTTAAACATTGAAATTCGCTGGATGCAACTTTACCCGCAAGACTCTTTTTCGATTCCTATGGTAGCGGGTCAGCGCCAATCTGTCGCCTGTGTAAGCGAGAATATAACGTGTTCTTACGAAAAATATATCCGCCGAATTATATACTCAGGCCATATCGAATGGAATTGGCGCGATTTTCCCTGTCATGGGGATAGTGGGAGGCTTATCATGCGATTGAAATGGGCGACCGGTCTGGTCTTGCTGGGCATATTTTTAACAATGGTGGGCGGGGCGGCGGCGCAAAGCCCCTCGGTCGAATGGGAGGCGTGGAACGCGCAGATCACGGCTTACGCCAATGACTCCCAGATCGACGTGGCCGAAACACAGGTCATCAATGTGCTGGATGGCAGCCTGAGCGCGGGACGGCGCGATTACACCCAGCCGGTCGATATTCAGACGGTTTACCTGGTGATGAACGGCGGGCAGCCGCGCGAACTCATGCCCGGCAGTGGGCCGGGGACGTATCAGGTTTCGACCTCGGCCAACGATGTCGTGCTGGAATATGAACTGCCGACCCGCGCCGAAGCAGGCGATACCTTCGCCGTGCAGATCAATTACGTGGTCGATCAGCCAACCCCCGGCCTGATCGACTGGTTTGCCGTGCCGGGCGACCATGCTGCGCCGGTTCGCAGCAGCACGGTGACGATCAACTTCCCCGATGGTGGCGCGCCCGATCCGAGTCTGGTACGCTTCACCGAAGGCGCGGGCACGGTCAGCACATCCGGCAGCAGTATCGTGATCCAGTCGCAGGGGGCGATCCAGCCCAATCAGGCGTTCGGCGTGCAGCTTCCGTATGGATCGGGCGTGGGCGCGCCTTCTAATCCAAGCGGCAGCAATAATCCGGCGCAGCCTGTCCCAACCGGCGGCACCAGCACTGATAACAGCGGCGGGCTGGGC
>JAIOHN010000080.1 GCA_019912985.1 Anaerolineae bacterium
CCCCCGCCTCACCTGCGCCGACGCCGCTGTCACCGCCGCCACCACCACCCAGACCCGCGGAGCCGATTACCCCTGCTGCCCCTGCGCCGGAACCCGAACCCGCTGACCAGGAAGAGTCGAAGTCCCGGCGCGAAGCCGACGAAGCCGAGACCGAAGCCAGCGAGCCGGTTGAAGAGGAGTGGACGGGCACACAGCCGATCCCGCAGTTGCCGTTGCTCGACGAACTCGCCGATTGGCTCAAGGAACCGGCGGCTTCTCCAGCCGAAGCCACCGCCGAAACCCGCCCCGGTTCAGCCACAACCGATATGGGCACGGCGGTAAAAGCGGCGCAAACCGTCATGTTTTCCGGCTACTACCCCAAAGAAGTTCTGCCGGAAAAATGGGAACCGCTGCACGCTTATATTTTCCGGGCGCTGGCCTCGCAGGCTGTCGAGGAAGACGCGGGCAAGCAGTTAGGGTCGCGCTTACAGGAATTTCGCGGCGTGCGCGCCCCGGCGAAGGCTGATGTCCCCGAAGGCGCGCTCGTCACCGCCACGCCGCAGATGGACGGTTTTCAGTTCAATCCGCCCAGCGCCACTGTCGGCTTTTACAAGGACTGGCATCGCTTTGATTTTGAAATCCGGGCGCAGGGCGCGCCCCTCAATCAGGCCACCAACGGCCTGCTGACCTTCACCGTCGAGGGCATCATCATCGCCGACGTGCCGCTTTCGATTTACGTCGGAGAGACGCTTTCAGCCGGGGGCGGGCAGGCCAATGCAGTCGCCAAAGCCTATCAGGCCATCTTTTGCAGCTACAGCCATCAGGATCAGCAGATCGTGGCGCGGGCAGAACGGGCCTATAAGGCACTCGGTCTGGAATACCTGCGCGACGTGATCTCGCTCAAGAGCGGCCAGGATTGGAGTGAGGAACTGCTCCGGCTGATTAACGATGCCGACATTTTCCAACTGTTCTGGTCGCATACTGCCGCCGAGTCCGACCATGTGCGCACCGAGTGGGAACACGCCCTGCAAGTCGCGGGCTGGAAGGCCAATTTCATCCGCCCCGTCTACTGGGAAGACCCGAAACCCAATATCCCTGGTGAACTCAAACACCTGCACTTCGCCTACCAGCCCGATTTGGGCAGTTAGGGATGAGGAGTAAATTCGAAGCGCGGATCGCAAGGTAGGGGCGTGACATGTCACGCCCTTCTCGTGTAAGCCTCTCTATCCCTTCAGCGCATCCGCAATCGTCTGGGCATTGTAGGTCAGGTAGCCGATATAGGTATCGGCGACACCGCCTGCTTCCGTCAGCGATTCGCTCAGGGTGCTGACCACTTTCACGCCCGCGTCGGTCGCAATCGCGTCGATCATCTGCTTGTTGGCCGAGGCTTCAGCGAAAATGGCTGGGACGCCCGCTGACTTCACCGTGTCGATCAACCCGGCAACCGCCTGCGGGTCGGTCTCGCCGCCGGATGTGCCGCCGGGGATGACCACACCCACCAGTTTAAACCCATACGCCCGCGCGAAGTAATTCATGAATTCGTGGTTCGTCACCAGCACCCGGCGCTCCTCCGGCACGACCGACAGAATCTGGCGGATGTTCTTGTCGGTGGTTTGCAGTGCTTGTTTGTACGCCTC
>JAIOHN010000777.1 GCA_019912985.1 Anaerolineae bacterium
CCTCTAGTAGGGTGCCGTCGTCCATAGGTGTTTGCATCGCCAGGCGCGTGACATCATTTCCCGCAACCGAATCACTGCTGAGGGTAATATTTTTCTGGTTGGCTGTCAGTTGGGTAATGATCGGCGTGAGCTTTTCGGCAAACGAATGCGCAGCAGCGGGATCAGTCGCCTCGATCAGCAAGCCAAAACCGGCTGGCAGTGCATCCGGTATGTCATTTGGGCTGAAGACCATGTTGCGTATCCCCGCATAGTCCAGCGTACTAAAGAGCGCATAATCACCTGTCGACCAGCTTAAAAGATCGTCGCGCAGGTCTATACCTAACATGCTGAGCATGCTGGTCACCTGTGCATCGAGGTCATTTTCGGCATCCATACGCTGCGCTTGCGCCATTGCTAAATCATAAAGTGCGGTGAGATTGGTGCTGTGTATGAGGAGTGAGGTGTCTGCCGGGAGAAAACGCGCAAAGGTGGGATCTACCGCCGTAATGGGGGATGCCACGCCGTTAGTCGTTGCCAACGCGATGTCAGCAGTCAGGTTGTGGTTGTCAAGAATGGTCAGGCCGACACTGGCGCTGGCGATATTGGCAAGTTCTGGCACTGGGGATTCGACTGTAGCTGCGGCGACATTGATAAATGTGAGGATGTTATAGCTTTCCGCTGGCAGTGCTTTGACTGTTGTCTGGAAGCCTTCGCTGCTGTCCAGCGACATACTGAAGTTTTCTGATTCTGAATCTGTAATGATCATCGTGGTGTCATCAATCAGGACGACCGCGTTGCTTTTCTCAGGCTGCTCATAACGAGTGACACCATCAACTGTCGTACGGGTGTAAGCGAAATCTTCGGGGTTGACGGCAATCAGCTCATCCGCAAATGCTTCAGCCGCGCCGCGATCACGGATCTGAATCACGGTGCGCGTATTCGGTGTCTGGCCCAAAATACCTGTCACGCCCATCGCGGCATAATCGCCCATCCAGGTCTGCAATGCATCCAGGCTGAAGTCAACACCTTGCTGTGCTGTGGCATCAGCAAGCGCTGCTTCCAGGTTCTGGCGGATTGAGACTGGCGGGATTTCCATATCAGCAGGCAGCTTCGCCATTACACTGCCCAGGAGTGAATCGAGTTCATCAATAAAGTCGTTGTCGATACGTAAGCTAATAAACATTTCTGTGTCAGCTGAAAAGTACGGTGCCAGGGCTGCTGGCCCAGTATCGACACCCACCGCCTGAACCACGTTCAGTAAAGCGAGTGAAAGAAAGACGGTGACGAGGACCATCAGCCGCTTTGCCATTGCAATACTCCTTAATGCTTGAAGTGGTGTTATGTCTACAATATATCAGTTTATTGGATAGGAAAAATAAGAACGCCGAGTCTAAGCTCGGCGTTCTTTGGTGGTTTATTGTGTCAGTTGAGGGAACTGGTCGCTCATAGAGGGGTCAATCTGGACCGCACAGTCTACGTACTTCTGAACGTACGTCAGGATATTGTCCTCCTCGGTGGCTGGTGGCACGTTGGCAGCACAGCCCTGATAACTGGAAGCATACAACTGTGCCTCTTCCAGCTCGACTTCCAAATCCGCATCTTCCAGCACATAACGATCAAATGCCCGATTCAGCCAGAGTGCCAGGACAGCATCACCAATACTGGTGAGGTCGGTCGCTGCCTGGAAAGTGGATGGGATGATCACGGTGTTGGGCTGCTGCATTAGCCGGTCCATTTCCCGGTAAAAATCTGCTGCTTCCTGGCCCTGAGCGGTGACAAGATCAGGGCTGTTGATCTGCGACCGGCGTACAGGCATGAGGTTTTCGAATAGGTCTGGTGTGTCGGCTACAGCCGTGATGAAGCGGTAGCACGGTTCGATGGCTGGCGTAAAGGCACTGATGTAGCCGGTTCCCAGGTCAAAGCTCAATGCAGAATATTGTGTGCCTTGCGGGAAGGTTGAAAGCCGGTAGGGATTTTCCGTATCGCTGTCAATGCCAACAAATGACAGGCTGTTCAATAGTTGGCTGTACATCGCAACACCTTCCGGACGGCCAAAGGAGAAGTTCGTTCCGCCGCCAACCAGTGGGTTGTATTCGATGTACCCATCTTTTGCCAGATCAAGCACCTGACGGATGGCATCGACGGTAGCCGGGTCCGTGAAGTTGATGGCCACCGGGTCGGTACGGTAATCCAGCGGCAGCCCGCCGTAAGCGACAATCAGGCTCATCAAGTGGCTGCTGTCGAGGTTGCGAGAGACAAACGGTATCGGGTCTTCATTGTCGACCTTCAGGGTTCGCAGCGCGTCTTCAAAGTCTGATACTGTCCAACCCTCAAACGGTTCACGCGCGCCATACTGCTGGAAAATATCCGGATCGTACCACAGCACCAGTGGCTGGATATTGAGCGGCATCGCCCAGATTTGGTTATCACGGCGCACAAGATTGAGCGCGTTTCCGGCGATGTCATTGGGATCGAAGTTAAAATCACTTGCCATCAACGGGTCCATGCTGCGTATCTGGCTCAGATCGGCCCCGGGGACGAGGTTGTTGTCAATATAAAAGCAGTCGTAGGTCTCGGCCATACTCGCAAGGGATAGACTGGGAAAGGGCAGTTTGACTTCGAGCGTAACTTCACCGACTTCGGGATCACTGTTTACGAAATCCTCGACAACCTGATCCCAGCGATCTCGGTTGGGCAACTGCGGGAAGAGGGACGAAATGCCGAAAGTGATCGAGACTTCGCCAGTGCTTAATTCAGCAGGTGGGCGCGGTGTTGCGACCTGGACCACTGCTGTGTCACGCTGGGCATCGGCATCCTCAAGCCGCTGAATCACTTCCTGCTCTGTTTCCTGTAAAGCGGTCTGTGCATCCAGTCCATCAACCATCATTTTTTGCAGCGCGAGATCAATGAACCGGGCGAAACGCGCATCCGATCCAGAAATCGCGTTGTTCAAGGCTTCCTCGATCATCGGGCGCATTTCATCCGGCACACTGAGGAGTGTGCCTAGAATCCCACCCTCTGTATCCACACCGACTAAGCTGCGACGTGCGGGTGAGACACCCAGGAAAGAGTTCGCCAGTTCCGCGTTGGTGGTAATGAACTTCGCCAGTTCATAGGCTGCTTCGGGATGCTGTGTGCCTGCACTTACCGCGACACCGTTCACCAGCAAACCAGCCCGTCCGCCTGGGAGTGTAGTGATTTGCCAATCGCCGTTGACTTGCTGTGAAATGGCGAGCAGGCTCTGACCAATCATCATCGGTACATCCAGATCAAGCGAGCTGATGTCAGGCGGGGTCAGCAGACCTTCGGCCTGCATCTCAGACCACGCGGTCAGCAGCGGCTCTAATTCTGGCTTATCCAGATCCGGGATACTTGGCTGCACACTCTCATCGGCTAATGAGATACCACCGGCCAGGCTGTGCAGGATTTCATACGGCCCACTACTGAGATTCAACAGCGCCGATGCTGTGATGTTGCCATCCTCATCATATTCGCTGAGCGCGCGGATCGCTGCTTCCAGATCAGCCAGGGTCCATGCACCGTCGGGATAAAATTCTCCGGCGGCGTCAAACGCTTCTTTGTTGTACATCATGGTGATGACATCGGCAGAAACAGGCAGCGCCCAGGTGCCGTTATCCCAGCGGAAGGAATTGAGCATCACTGGATAAAAGTCCGATTCATCGAAATCAGGATCGGTGCTGATAAGCGGGGACATATCCAGAAAGTATCCCGCACGTGTGGCTTCGGTGGCGAGTTCGTTGGTGGTAATCGCCACGACATCTGCCTCGCTGACATACGACTCCACTGAGTCGAGATAACTATCGACGCCGAGGTTTACATTGTAGAACAGACTGGTCGTGGCACCGACCACCTCTACCTTGATGCCGGGGTGTGCTGCCTCGTAGCTTTCGACCAGTTCATCGGCAATCAAATCTTTGAAAAAACTGGGGACGGCGACCTTCAGAGTCACCGCTTCCTGGGCGGAGACGCTGACAAACGTCAGGCTGACTGCGCATAAAAACAGCAGCCATAAACCGTAGCGATACAATTTACGCATGTTGGCTCCAATTCATTTTGGCAAACGCTTTTATTTTTATTACGCAAATTCAATAGTCGAGTTGCGTAGGTGTGCCCACAATAGCTTTACGTTAATATTATCCAATGAGCATTTTTGTTCAAACTTAGAGGAGCATTATATGAACTATCGAGATCTTGGACGAACCGGATGGAAGGTATCTGAGGTCAGTTTTGGTGCATGGGCGATTGGTGGCACCTGGGGTGAGGTGGATGACCAGGAATCGCTGGCAGCGCTAAACAAAGCGATTGACCTGGGTGTGAATTTTATTGACACTGCAGATGTCTATGGTGATGGCCGCAGTGAACGGCTGATCGGGCAGGTGCTGAAGGAGCGCAGCGAAACGATCTATGTGGCAACCAAAGCCGGGCGACGCTTGAATCCGCATGTGGCGGGAGGCTACAACCGCGAGAATCTCACTGCCTTCATCGAGCGCAGTCTGAAAAATCTGGATGTCGAGTCGCTTGATTTGGTGCAACTTCACTGCCCACCGACCGAAGTGTTTTATCTGCCTGAAGTTTTCGGCGTGCTGGACGATCTGGTGCAGGCGGGCAAGCTCAAACATTACGGTGTGAGCGTGGAAAAAGTTGAGGAAGCGCTGAAGGCGATTGAGTATCCAAACGTGCAGACGGTGCAAATCATTTTTAACATGTTCCGGCACCGGCCCGCAGACCTGTTCTTTGAACAGGCGAAGCAGAAGCAAGTCGGGATCCTGGCACGCGTGCCGCTCTCCAGCGGGATGCTTACCGGGAAGATGACACGGCAGACGACTTTCTCGAAGGATGACCATCGCGCGTTTAACCGCGAAGGCGAGGCGTTTGATAAAGGCGAGACCTTCTCTGGCGTGGATTATGATCTCAGCTTGCAGGCTGTTGATGAACTTCGCCCGCTGGTGCCGGAAGGGGCGACTATGGCACAGTTGGCCTTGCGCTGGATACTGATGTTTGATGCCGTGAGCTGTGTCATCCCCGGCGCGAAGCGACCTTCGCAGGTGGTGGATAACATTGGCGCGGCAGACTTGCCGCCGCTGTCGGACGAGACCATGCAGCGGGTGGAGGCGATTTACAACCAGTATATTCGTGAGCAGGTCCATCACCGCTGGTAAACAGGGGGTGCATCAGTTTAACTGCCGGGCTTTCAAGTCCGGCGGTTTTGTTTACGTAAAATCTATGTACTTCAGTTAAAGTTAACTGCGATTGCTGGTGATAGGCTAAATAATATGTCACGGATAAATATCCCAAGGCAGTTAGCTCGTGAAGTCCTTTTAGAAGCTGGACACAGGTGTGCAATTCCTACTTGCCGCAGTACTCCTGTGGAAATCGCGCATATTAAACCCTATGCTGAAGTCAAAGAGCATAAGTTCGATAATTTGATTGCATTGTGTCCAAATTGTCATTCTAGGCATCACAAAGGTGAGATCGATAGAAAATCATTGAGGCAGTATAAAGCTAATCTTTCTGTGTTAAACAGCCGATATGGTGATTTCGAGCGAAGAATTTTATTGCAGTTTGCTACTCAACCTGGAACAAATGTGATTAAACTTCCAGGAGGGAACTTAATTTTCCTTCTATATCTAATTGAAGATGGTTATCTTGAGCATATAGGTCACAGTGAAGGACACAACGATGATGAGTTCCCAAATTTTGACTTATATTATCTAACCGAAAATGGGCAGGAATTCATTACAAAATGGCTCAATGCCGAACAACTTCAGTGATGATATTTTAGAATGACTGCAATTCGTGTACTGGTGATTGCCGATAATTTACTGGCGCGGGCAGGGCTGGCGGCACTGCTTGCTGAGCAAACAGAGCTTACAGTGGTGGGGCAAATCGCCGCTGGTGATAATTTGATAGATGATCTGGATGTGTACCGTCCAGACGTGCTGGTGTGGGATTTCGGCTGGCAGCCTGGGCCGGTGTTGGAGCGTTACAGCGCGCTTGTCAATGAGTTAAGCGATGATAGCAATTTGCCCATTCTCGCGCTGCTGCCTGATGAGACTTACGCGGCGGAGGTGGGGGCGCTGCTGCGTACGATGCAGGCTGGTGGCGTGTTTCTCAGCGACTCCGATACGCAGCAGTTGATCGCAGCGCTGCTGGCGGTCGCTGCCGGTGTGGTGGCAATTGATCCAACGTTGGTGGATGCAGTGCTGACCAGCGGCGAAGCGCAACCCGAAGCACCTGCGGACGCACTCACGCCACGCGAAGTTGAGGTTTTACATATGCTGGCGGAAGGATTAGCCAATAAGGTGATTGCCCGCCGCCTGGGAATCAGCGACCACACGGTCAAATTCCATGTAAATGCCATCATGAGCAAACTCGATACCCAGAGCCGCACCGGAGCGGTGGTAAAAGCCATACGCCTGGGGTTGATCGCTTTGTGAGTTATTCGACCAGCGTCATTTCGACCTGACCGCTTTGCGGCAGGATGTTGGTTCTGGTTTCTTCATAACGGTCGAGGATCATCACGCTAAAGAAGATAAAAGCCGCCAGCATGATCATGACAATCACCAGCAGCAGCTTGAGATCAATAAGGATATGCGCTGGAATAATCGACTTGCCAGGTGTAGGCGCAGCCTGAGTGGTGCCGTTCGCTTGATCGGACATCGGTGATAAGCCCCTCTGCTTTTTCACGCTTCTCTATTCTATGGAACCCTGATGTTAGCTTGGATGACGGTTTCCCTACGGTTGCCTGACATGATTTGTGGTGTGATGCCATGCAGATTGTTACACTTCTGCTGCACCAGGGAGGGACATGGATGATTCGCGCTTTTTTGATAGATACCGATACAGCCTCGGATGATGCAGTTGCTTTGATCATGGCGCTGCGTGCGCCTGATGTAGATGTAAAAGCGATTACGGTGGTCTCTGGTAACGTGACTGTTGATCAGGGCGTGCGTAACGCGCTGTACACGGTGGAACTTTGTCAGAAAGATGTACCGGTGTATCACGGAGCCGGACGGCCCCTGCTGCGTGAGCCAGAACGCGCTGAATGGTTTCATGGGCTTGATGGCTTAGGCGATCAGAATTATCCCCCGCCACAGCGCCAGGCGGCTCCCGGTCACGCCGTCGATGCGATCATCGAGACGGTAAATGCCAATCCTGGTATTGTGCTGGTGACGTTGGGGCCGTTGACTAACATTGCATTGGCGCTGGCCCGCGCGCCAGAAATCGTCACCAATGTCAGCCGCTGTGTGGTGATGGGCGGGGCGGCATGGTCCGTAGGCAATGTGACACCTGCTGCTGAATTCAATATCTGGCACGATCCTGAAGCCGCGCGGATGGTGTTTCTCTCCGGCCTGCCGGTGGAGATGGTCGGTTGGGAGCTGTGCCGGTTTGAGGCGATCATCAACCCAGATGAGATCGAGCATATTCAT
>JAIOHN010000778.1 GCA_019912985.1 Anaerolineae bacterium
GCAGTACCCTGTGCGGTCGGTGTGGCGGGTGCCAGCGGTGCAGACGCAGCGGCCATGTTGGCAGCAGCATCGGCAGCGTCCACCGCGCCTGCCCCGGTAAACTCACTCGCCAGTGATTCGGCTTCCTCGGCAAAGGTATCGAGTGCGCGGCGGCGGCCTTCCTGTGAGAGGATGTCATCTTCTTCAATCAGGAAGCTGGTATAGGGCGTGATGATGCCGTAGCGCACGCTGAGGCTGACCACGCTGTCCACCAGCTCCTGGCTTTCGCCATTGAGCCGGATGCTGTTGAGCAGATCACCAATGCGCCGCGTGGCCCATAACTGGGCGATAAAAGGCTGTCCGCCCGCGCGTCCGGGGAAGTCGAGATCAGCATAGACAAAGGTCTGGCTTTCGCCGTTCACCGTGCCGGAAAGCGTGATGGTGGTGTCATCAGTAGAGCGGCGGTAGCGCCCGACCAGCGTGAGCTGTTCGCCTGCGAACAGGTCCGGCATCTGCGTGGGATACATCCACTCAACCTGTGCGCCGCCAAAGTCAATATCGACATCGGTCAAGACTGGCGCGCTGATCTTGTTGAACAGGCTGGCAACTTCTTCGTCAATGCGCTCGCTGGGACGCACATAGGAGCTTGCGCCGCGATGATCACGCACGATGCTATCCAGCAGCACGGTATCGACATCATTGCCCACGCCGAAGGTAAAGATGCGAGCATTGGGGCGATCTGCCGCCTGCAAATTTTCCAGAATTTCGCTGGTAACAGTGGTTTCGCCTTCGGTCGCCAGCCCATCGGTCATGAAAATGATGGTGGTGGGGCGTTCCTGGACGTGATCCAACGCAGCCAGCAGCGAGCCGTTGATGTCGGTCCCGCCTGCGGCTTCCTCATTGTTGATCCAGTTGGCGGCGTCCGCAGCCTGGGCTGGGTTTTCCATGTTGTTGCTGTACAGCCGCCAGCCGGTGCTGAAAAGCACGAGGTTAAAGCGGTCTTCTGGATTGAGGTTCTTCAGCACATAAGTGGCGGCTTGCTGCGCCTGGCTCCATTTATCGCCTTCCATGCTGCCAGACTGGTCGAGGACGATAATCACGTCTTTTGGGATGATGCGCTCCTGTGGCAGCGAAACCGGCGGCTGCACCAGCAGCATGAAGAAGCCATCTTCACTGGCGCTTTCACGATAGGTGAGCAGGTTGAGGCTGATATTGTCGCTGCTGATGCCGTAGAACAGGCTGAAATCGGCATCGGGTGTGAAATTGGTGGCCTCAAAACCGGCGGTGAAGGCATTGGCGGTATCCTGAGCGCGGTTGATGGCGATGTTGTGGCTGGGCGAATAAATCGTGCTGATCGGGTCGCTGCTGATGACATTGACACGGACGCTCATCGATTCGATCATGCGGCGGGCATTGACCGCGCTATGCATGGGATAGACATAGTGGATGAGGCCGTTATCCACTTCCAGCACCTGCCCATAGCTGATCTGAACACGGCGCGACTCGCCGGGGGGAATGGGGAAGATGTTGGCCTGGATCGCGCCGTCACCGATGTATTCCAGCAATGCTGGATCACGGAACTGGCGCACGATCTCATCATAAACAGCGCGGGCTTCGTCCGCTGCCAGGATTTTGGCCTCAATCGGCTGACCATCGACCCACATGGTCAGTTCATTGACGGCGGCTCCTTCCGGCAGTGGGAAGACAAAGGTGCCTTCGGCCAGCCCATCACCCACGTTGGTGAATTGCATATCGACTGCGGTGGTCGCGATCTGGTTGTCAATATCGACATCCACGCGCTGGTAATCAATATGGAGCCAGGAGGGATCGGTGAATACACCCCGGCAGGGCGCATCTAATGGGCAGGGTGGTGGCACAATAACCTGAGCGCTGGTCACGCCAACACCCAGCAGCAGTATAAGGATCGTAAAAAATAAGGGGAGGGTACGTTTCATGGGGTTGATTGCTCCGTCCAAATTTATCGCGTTATTGCAAAGACGAAATAATCGGACAGTTGGTTCCATCATCGAACCCATTTGGCATAGGATGCGGAGTGTATCCAGAAAGGAATAACCAGGCCCGGCGTAACAAACCGGGCTTTCCAATTGGCTAGGGGTGACGTTTAGGCGTCTTGTGATGCAGGGGCATAACGCAAGGCGACCACACCGCCCTGGAACGTTTGCGCTTCTAAGAGCTTAAGGTTCAGGATTTCATTTTGATCAGTGAAAAGTGGGAGGCCGCTGCCCAGAATCACGGGATTGACGTTGAGTCGATATTCATCAATCAGGCCGAGGCGCATGAAGGTCTGGGCCAGGCTGGGACTGCCGAGCAGCCACATATCCTTGCCGGGCTGCTGCTTGATGCGCGTCATCTCTTCCGCGATGTGGTCATGAATCAAGACGGTGTTCTTCCATTCGACGCTGTCCAGTGTCTTTGAAAACACGATTTTGGTGGCGTCCTCCAGCCAGCGCGCATGGGCAATCTCACTGCCCGCATCTGGATTTTCAAGCACTGTCGGCCAATACCCTTCCATCATCTGGTAAGTCACACGCCCGTAAATCGCCGCATCGGTGGCGTCATGCAGGCTGTAGGAATATTGCTCAACATCGTCGTTGTAAACGATCCAGTCCATCTCGCCGTTTGGTCCGGCCACGAAACCGTCCAGAGAAACATGGATGAGGAAAATGACTTTTCTCATGGGTGCTGCTCCTGTGTAATCAGTCGAACATACGTAGCATAAATCAACTGTGGAGCGTTGTCTTGAAAAAAATGGACAGTTATTCGTTCAGGCTTACACGGGCAATCTGGGCCGGTGTCTGGCCGGTGAACCGCTTGAGCGAGCGGGTCATGTGCGGCTGGTCGGCATAGCCCATCTGGTAAACGGCATCCAGAATCGGAACGCCCTGTTCCAGCAAGGAGGCTGCTTCTTTCGCGCGTTCGATCTGCTGAATGGTCTTTGGAGTTAATCCGGTGGCCTGTAAGAAGCGGCGGCGCACCGTGCGCGAGGAGACTGCTTGCGTTTGGTCCTGCAAGACGCCGTTGACGACAGGTTCGCGGACAAGCAGGCCTCTACGGACAAGCTGGTCCACGAATGTCTCGACATTATCGAAATTCGGCAGCTGCCAGGAAAAACCGTTGAGCCAGAAGGATTGGCTCGTCGCTTTGGGCAGAACCGCGTCACCGTTGAGGAGATTTCCAGCGGGTAGGTAGGGCATAAAGACACCGAGCTTGAACTTGATGACCAGAAATTCACTGCCCTCGAATTGATTTTTGGGGACAAACTGGCTGGTTGCGCCTTCGGCAGATACGCGCACCTTGCCCCTATATTGGGTGAATAGCAGATTCCAGCGGACATCCGCCGGGCAAACCGGTGAATAATCATGCTCGACCCGCCCGCGCCAGACAATTTCAATATAAGGCGAGTCCGATAATCTTCCTTCAAAAATGGCGCTCATCTCGCTATCTCTCCCCAAATTCAGCTCCGTGCGGAGCTTACTCGATTGCCCTTTTCCTGGATTTCAATTTAGCACACTTGTTCAGTCGTGACAAGTGGCGTACATGATGGAAACTACACGGTGAATTTAAGCCGCCTAGTGGATGTTTGTATGACTACGATGTGTTATAATTAGAACATATATTCTCGATAAAGAGGAGGATGGTCATGGCGGTTTCGATCTCCAAAGCACGTGATTATGTTTATGGACACGGTACGCTGTTTGAACGTGCCCTGTACAGCTATTTATTTGAGGATGGTTCGCTGGAACGGGTGCATCAATGCCTGCTGTGCTACAAGAATCCAGATCACGGTTGGGCGCATAGGCTGGAGCATGATGCTGCCTGCCCGGATTCGCATCCACTGGCGCTGGAATTCCTGCTGCGTATTCACAATGACACAGGGCTGCCGGTTAAGGCGGTATTGGATGGCACACCACAGTGGTTGGAAGCGATGCGCGAGGAAGATGGATCGCTGAAAAATCCATCGACGATCCGTGATTATCCGTTAGCGCCCTGGTGGCAGGACAGCGGCGGCCAGACGCAGCCAGACTCAATTGTGGGTAATCTGACCGCTTTAGGACTGGTGACCCCTTCTCTGGCTGAATCGACTCGCAAGTGGGTGCAGGCCAATGTCACGCTGGAGAGCATCCACGAAAACGCGTGGCTGTTTATGATGTATCACCAGATTGATTATTTCCTGCACGTGCAGGATTTCCCGGATGCCGAAAGCTACCGTGTCGCCACCATTGGGAATATCACTGCCTGTGCCCAGGATATGCCGGAGAAGCAATATTATGTGCTGTTGCAATTCGCACCAAAACCGGATTCTGTCCTGGCGATTGAACTGCCCAATCATCTGATTGAGCGCAGCCTGGATTACCTGATGGAAGCGCAGCAGGAGGATGGTCACTGGAACGACGAACACAACCTGCCGCAGTGGTTCCCGTACACCACGATTACGGTGCTGAACGCGCTTAAAAATTACGGGCGCTTATAAGCCGCACACCACCTGCGCGATGTGCGGCTCGGTAACAGCTAAACAGCGGTGACCAGAATAGGCGCATCCTTGGTGATGATGACCGTGTGTTCGTACTGCGCCGAGAGGCTGCCGTCAATTGTACGCAGAGTCCAGCCATCGGCTTCGGTCTTGACCTCGGTCGCGCCGGTAGTCAGGAATGGTTCCAGAGTCAGGACCATGCCTTCCGTCAGGCGAGTGCGGGCGCGCGGCTCGAAATAATGCGGGACGGCGTGCGGCGGCTCATGCAGATGGCGGCCTACACCATGCCCGCCCAGGCTGTGGATGATTTTATAGCCGTGGCGCTTGGCGACCGGTTCCACCGCGCGCCCAATCACGTTGATCCGCTCCCCGGCGTGTACGGCGTCAATGGCAGCTTGCAGTGCTTCCTGCGTGGCATCACACAACCGCTGCTTTTCCGGCTCCACCGGGGGAACGGGCATACTGCCGCCGGTATCCGCCCAATAACCGTCTAATTCGGCGGAAACGTCGATATTGATCAGATCGCCTGCCTGAATCACGCGTTCACCAGGGATACCATGCGCAGCCTCGTCGTTGATGCTGATGCAGGTGTGGCCGGGGAAGTTGTAGGTCAGAATTGGGGCGGAGCGCGCACCATGTTTTTTCATGAACTCCGCGCCGATTTCATCCAGTTCGGCGGTGGTCATGCCGGGTTTTACGGATTCCTGCATATAGCGCAGGGTTTCACCAACAATGCGTCCAATACGCATCAGGCCGATCAGGTCCTGTTGAGATTCGATAGACATCGTTTTCCTTCTCTACTACGTAGAACTGCCACAGGCATCATCGAGTGATGCGGGTAAGCTTGAACAATTGCACATTCATTTTACTCCTCACCAGCATATCATGTTCAGTCTTATCTGGATAAATATCCCCCAAAACGTAGTCAAACCGGCTGTTTTAGTCATCTGCAGGCAGTGGATGCTCCTCGAAAAAGTCCCACATGAGTTCGCTGGCGTTGATGTCGTGGTTAGTTCTGCCGACGACGAAGATGATTTGCCCCTCTCCGCCTGGCCAGGTATGGCCGCCGCCTTCAATCGTGTACAGGATCACGCTGGCATCGTCGGCGCAGTGGGTGTATTCGATACCGCTGACATCGCCCACCGCTGGCAATGTTTCCGGTTCGGAGTCGCATTGGTTGCGTGCGGCCCAATCCGCTGCCCATTGCGTGATTTTCGGCAGGTTTAGTGATCCCTCACCATCAACATTGTAGGGGACAATCCGGTCTTCTGTGCCGTGAAAAGCGATGACTGGCACCGGACGCGAGGGATTGCAGTCAGTCGGCAGCGTGTAAGCCCCGGCTACGCCGCCAATCGCCGCGATGCGGTCGGAGAGTTCGCAGGCCAGCCGGTTGCTCATGCCGCCACCGTTGGATAACCCGGTCGAGTAGATGCGATTGGCATCAATGCACAGCGACTCGGAGAGGCGGTCAATCAGCGCATTTATGAAGGCGACATCATCCACCGCTTCTCCGGCAATATTCAGGCCCGAATTCCAGCGCAGTGGAACACCTGTCCCCTGGGGATAAACCACGATAAAGCCGTGTTCATCAGCCACCGGATTCCACTGCGAGTAATCGACCTGCTGCGTCGGGTTGGAGCTGAATCCGTGCAGGCTGAGTACCAGCGGTGCCGGTTGTGACGGATCATAATTTGCCGGGATATACAGCAGGTAGCGGCGTTCTCTGCCGTCAAAGTCGAAACTGTGTGCACTTTGTCCCGCGTCGATGGGTGTGCCGCAGCCAGTCGTGACGTGATCCTGTGCCGCCGCGCTCCATCCTGTGAACAACATCCAGCCCATAAGCAGGCTGAGGAAAATTCGTCTCATCGTAGGTCCTTTCGTTTGTGCTATTGACTATAGCGCGATCGGCTGAGGATGCGATGAATCCAGGCATTTATGTCCAATCCGTTTTTCAGGTGCGGCGGCGCGCTATACTGGAAAGTGTATGTTAACGCACAAGAGAGATTGATATGAAAATTACCAATGTAAAAGTGCTTGTGACCTGTCCAGGCCGCAACTACGTGCTGGTCAAGATTGAGACGGATGAGGGGCTGTATGGCTGGGGCGATGCCACCCTCAACGGGCGTGAGTTGTCTGTTGCCAGTGCGCTTGAGAATCATATCGCGCCGCTGCTCATCGGGCGCGATCCTGACCGGATCGAAGATACCTGGCAGATGCTGTTTCGAGGCACCTACTGGCGAGGTGGTCCGGTGCTGATGACCGCGCTGGCCGGTGTGGACCTGGCCCTATGGGACATCAAGGGCAAGCGGGCCGGTCTGCCAGTCTATTCGCTGCTCGGCGGCAAGACGCGGGAAGGCGCGCTGGCCTACTCCCATTGCAGCGGCGAAAGTTTTGAGGAAGTGGAAGACTGCATCCGCGAACGCATGGAGCAGGGTTTCAAGGTGCTGCGGGCGCAGGTGGCGGTTCCCGGCACACACGGCACTTATGGCACCGCAGTTAAACGCGGTGAAGCGGTTGGCAGTGTGCGCGAAGCAGCGCCATTTGTCGAGCAGTGGGAGCCGTCGCTCTATCTGAAAGTTGTCCCGCCGCTGTTCGAGCATTTGCGTTCAACCCTGGGAGATGAGATTGCTCTGCTGCATGATATTCACGAGCGGTTGAATCCGGTGCAGGCATCACAGTTAGCCCGCGCGTTGGAGCCATATAATCTCTTTTTCCTGGAAGACCCGCTGCGCCCAGAGCATAAAGAAAGCTTCCGGCTCATCCGCCAGCACACCACAATCCCTATCGCCATGGGGGAGCTGTTCCACACCCGCTGGGACGCACTGCCGTTGATTACCGAGCAGTTGATCGACTTTATCCGCTGTGACATCGGCCACATCGGCGGCCTGACCGAAGCGCGCAAGATCGCCGCGATTGCCGAGACTTACAACGTGCAGACCGCCTGGCACGGCCCTGGCGACATCGCGCCGATGACTCACGCTGCCAACGTGCATCTCGATATGGCGATCCCCAACTTCGGTGTGCAGGAGATGACGTTCTTCCCCGAAGCCACGCAGGAAGTGATTACCGGCGGGCCGTACTTTGAAGATGGCTACATGAAAGTTACCGACGCACCCGGTTTGGGCACGGATGTCAACGAAGCACTGGCGGCCAAGTACGAATATAAATCCGCTTATCTGCCGATGGTGCGCCGCTTCGATGGCAGTGTCCACGATTGGTAAACGGTTTCATGATGGGTGCGGGCGCGATTGCGCCTGCACCTGCTAGGGCCGCCATACGATCTGCGTCTTGAGCAGGTTATCGTTGGTGATCTGCCGGAGATCATGGCTTTCAACATCAATCAGGAAGATTTCGGTTCGGGGCTGGTCGAGATCCGATAGAAAGACGATAAACCGTCTGTTTGGCGACCATTGTGGCGGCTCGATAAATGTCATGTCGCGCGTGAGCCGCACGGGTTCACGTGCATCTGGCACGTGCAGAAAAATCCCCCAGGCGTGATCCTGATACAGCACTTCAATATCTCTCGGCTGGGCGTTGTATTGGGTATAGATTTTTAGCGGGCCATCCGCTGCGGATCGCATCTCGCCGGTTTCCAGGTCTACGCGATAAAAGGCGGAGTTGGGCCGCTGGTAGGTGTGGAAGAGGATGCTGCGTCCATCCTCCGACCAGACGGCGCTGTAAGCGGTCATGTCATCCCGTGGCAGCAGACGGCGCACAGTGCCTCCTGGAAAATCCATTATATAAATTGTCCGCACCCCATCGCGCATGGACTCAAATGCCATATGTTTGCTATCCGGGGACCATGAAGGCTGGCTATCCCAGGCGGGATTGCGAGTCAGGTTCCGGCGAATCAGGCGCTGCACATCGAGCAGGAAAATGTCCGGATTGCCATCATAATAGGAGACATAAGTCAATTCGCCGGCAGAAGGCAGCACACGCGCGGCGAATACTGCGCCGCTGACCAGCAGCAGCTGAAGCATGAATAAAAGAAAGATGATTTTGAATCGCATCGGTCAGGGTCGCCAGAGCAGATTTGTCTTGAGAATGCCATCATGAGTGACTCGGCGGAAGGAGCTGCCATCCGCATTCATCACATAGATTTCTGCCATACCGCCCTTGTCAGATGAAATAAAGGCGATTCGCCGTCCATCGTGCGATAACTGTGGTGGTTCATTGAAGCGGACACCATTATTCGTCAAATGTCGCAAATTATCCCAATCACCTTCATACGTTGAAATACCCCAATGACCATTGCGGTAGGTCATCACCATGAGATTTTGCGAAGCGGTGGGGGAGGAAACGGGTATATCAGGCGCTAATTTCTGAAATATGCCAGTTTTGGGATCTGCCTGATAAATTATCGGATCCAGCTGCGAACGGGCCAGGAACTGCACCGCCTGACCGTCATCTACCCAGGTTGGGCTGTATTGGTTGAGGGCCAATGACCCCGCCAGTGGGCGATAATTGCGCCCGGTGGCATCCATAATGTAGATGGCGATGCGTCCCACCCGCCGCACCTCGAACACCAATTGGCTGCCATCCGGCGACCAACTGGGGCGGGTGTTGATGGCCGCTTCGTTGTAGTAGGTCAGGTTGCGAGTGAGGTTGTGATCGACATCCAGCAGGTAAAGGCCGGAACTGCGCTGCCTGCGTGCTTCATAAACGAGTTGACCGCTGCCCGAGGTCTGCGCGCCCAATGCCATCGCCAGCAGCACGATCGCACAGTTCAGCCCAATGATGAGCAAAACCCAGCGGATCACGGCGGCGATCATTTACAATTCCTGTTGCATTGTTTCCTGGGTCATATAACCACGGATCACACTGACCATTTCCACGCATTCGCTGGCGAAATTGCGACTCCAGCGCAGATCAAACCAGTGCTCGCCATCCACTTCGACCAGCAGCAGATTGCCTGCCGTGCCATCCATCACAGCGGGCAGCACCGGCAGTTGATGCTGCGCCGCATATTCTAGCACCGAGCTTACCCAGTTGGACATATGTGAGTCTTTAGACAAAATCACGACCACGCAGCAGGCGTTCTCAAGCCGCTCCTGCATCACCGCTTTCCAGGAGGGGATGCCCGGCGTGAGGATGTCGGAAGGCCAGACCTCCAGACCAAACAGCCGCAAGACATCGCGCAAGCGTCGCGCCCGATGGATGTCCTTGAAACTGTAACTGAGAAAGACGTGATTTTTCATGGCGTTAGCTGCGTTTTTTTTCCATAGTACCTTAAATTGCGCTATCGTGAAATACGACCGGCAAAACAGAAGTGTCGAACTTAAAATTCGTGAGTCAACAAGCGATTGGTCTCCCACTTTTGCGGTTACTTTTACGGCTCCTGTGTTGCGCAGGTGCGGCCCCATCTGTAAAATGCCCTAGTTGTTTTCAATTGAGTATCACCACTATGCAGAAGATGAAATTACTTTTCGCGGCTCTACTCCTCGTCATCACAGGAAGTGTGCAGGCGCAGGAATCGGATACGCTGCGGGTCGCGACCAAGCTGTTTCCTCCGTTGGTACTGGAACAGGGGAATGGTTTTACCGGCTTTAGCATCCAGTTGTGGGAGGCGATTGCGGAAGCAGCTGGCCTCAAATATGAACTGTACGAGGTGGAGACTGTCACCGATCAGCTTGAAGCGGTGCAGCGCGGCGACGCGGACGCAGCGATTGCCGGTATCACGATCACTGCCGAGCGCGAAGCCGTACTGGATTTTAGTTTCCCCTACTTTGATTCCGGCTTGCAGATCATGGTCCAACCAGAGGAATCGACGCCTCTCGGCCATGCACTGAGCGCCTTAATTACACCGGGTTTTTTGCAATTCCTGGGGCTGACGATTGGCCTGATCCTGGTAGTTGCCCATGTCTTGTGGCTGGTTGAGAGTCGGCGCAATTCCAAAATCTCAAGCTCGTACCTTCCTGGCATTCTCCAGATGCTGTGGTGGTCAGCGGTGACGGTCATTGGCTATGATGATGTGCCGCCTGTGACCTGGGCTGGCCGCGTGATGGCGCTGCTATGGATGTTTTCGGGCATTTTCCTTATCGCCAATCTGACCGCCTCTTTGAGCGCGGGGGCCACGGTTCGTGTTCTCCAGGGAACGATCAACGATGTGGCCGATCTCCGCAGTCACCGGGTGGCGACCGTTGGCGGAACGACCTCGGCATTGTATCTCGATAATTCTGGCATTGGTTACATCGCTGCTCAAAGCATTGATGAAGCCTATGATTTACTGCGGAATGATCAGGTTGACGCCGTGGTGTATGACGCGCCTGTGCTGCTTTATTATGTGAATACGCAGACCACCGATAATTTCATAATTGCGGGGCAGCCTTTCGGCAGAGAAGAGTATGGCATTGCTCTTCCAGAAGACAGCCCTTACCGCGAAACGATCAACCGCGCGATTTTGAGCCTGGAAGAAGATGGGACTTATCAACGGATATATAACCGCTGGTTTGGTGCGCTGGAGAGTTAAATGACGTTTAAGAGCGCCCACATTCCTTAATCGTCTGATCCTTGAATTGCCTGCCAGATGCGTTATTATCCTCTAAATAAACGCATACGAAATTCGCCCACCCCATGATTGAATTTGCCTGTCACACCTGGGCTTTTAATGATCTGACACTGCCGGAAGCACTGGGTACCATTGCCCGCCTGGGCTTCCGTGATGTTGATATTGGCAGCGGCGCGAACTTTGAAGCCGCCCGTGCTGCCGCCAGGCCGAAGCAGGTCGCGGCGGAAATCAACAGCGACCTGGATACCTTTCACCTGAAGGTCAGCGATCTCTATCTGATGCTGCCGCGTATCTCGGTTTCAGATGAGGAGAATCGCCAGAAAGACCTGGACCTGTACGCGGCGCTGCTGCCATTCGCAAAGGCGCTTGAGACGCCCGGGATTACCCTGTCGCCGGGGCTGGCTCACGCGGCGGATGTGGACCCCGAGGCCGAAGATCGCACGATTGCTGCGCTGCGCCAGATGGTGCGCCAGGGCAAGGATGCGGGTCTGCTCGTGAGTATCGAGCCCCATCTTGATTCGATGGCACACACTCCTGAAGCCGCGCTCAAGCTGGTCAACGATGTGCCAGGGCTGGAAATTACGCTGGATTGGGCGCACATGGTCTGCCAGAACGTCAAGCCGGAAGCTATTCTGTCGCTGCTGCCGCATACCCGTCACATCCAACTGCGGCAGGCCGCACGGCGCAAGCTGCAAACCGCGCTGGATAAGGGCAGTATCGACTTTGCTCAGGTGATGGCCGACCTCAAAGCGGCGGATTACGATGGTGTGATCTGCGTAGAATATATGAATACCCCCGGCTGGCATGGCATGGAAAAAGTTGATGCATTGAGCGAAAGTGTCCGCCTGCGGGATGTGCTGCGGGATGCGCGCGATCAATAGCAGCGCGCTTCACGGGAAAAATACTGCGAGTAAGGAGGCTGAATATGGCCGATGTGATGGTGGTCGGCGGTGGCGTCACCGGGCTGGCTGCTGCTTATGAACTGGAAAAACTGGGCGTGGATTACACGCTGATCGAGGTCAAAGGCCGTCTGGGGGGGAGTGTCGTCAGCGAAAGGCGCGATGGCTTTGTGCTGGATGGCGGGCCGTTTGTGCTGCACCGCACACGCGAATGGCCGTTTCTGGCTGAGCTTGGATTGGAAGAGGCGGTTGCCCCTGTAGCAAAACTGGCGGATGGGTCGGACCTGGTGACGTTCAAGGATGGCACGCAGACGCTGACCGATGCCCTGGTCCAACGGCTGCAAACCGGGCGCATCCTGACGCGTATGGCCGTCAGCACGATTGGGCAGGTTGAGAACCGTTATGCGATCTGCATGGAAAACGGCATGATGATGGAGGCCGCCGCGCTGATTATCTGCGCGCCTGCCCGCTTTGCCGAGCGCATGTTTTATACCTTCCAACCGGAGATCAGCCTGCGCTTGCTGAAGTTTCACTATGATACGATCACGCGTGTCTCACTGGGTTATCGTGCCGAAGCTGTTACGCTGCCACTGGAAGCACCGCCTGACCCTGGTTTTGCCTTTGGTCGCTGGACGAACGAACCGCACCGTGTCCCGCCGGGGCATGTATTGCTGCAAATCGGCGTGCGCTTCCCGCTGAACAAGACCACACCAGAGCAAATGGTCGAGGAATTGACGCGAACGATGGGCTGGCCGAGCGATCCAGTGGTTTCGCGGGTGGATTACTGGCCGGAATCGCATTCGCTGTCCCCCTATACAGACGAGCACGACACGCTCATGACCGAGATTGAAGCATTGCTGCCGGGGGGTGTGGCACTGGCTGGGAATGACTACCGGGCGCGCCTGTTCGAGGATCGCGTGCTGCATGGGCAGGCTGCTGCCCGCCAGATTGCGGCATGGATGGGACAGGACGCTTAACATCTAGAGCCATTGAAGATGAGAATGTGATGGGGTGCCGGTATAATGGGCATTCTGGAGTAACTGTCGAAGAGAGGGAATGATTATGTTGTTAGCGGGTGATATTGGCGGAACCAAAACGCTGTTGGCGATTTTTGACTTTGAATCCGGGCCGCATAAGCCGCTGGCAGAGGCAATTTTCCCTAGTGATGATTATCCCAATCTCCATACGATTGCTAAGGAATTTTTGAGCCAGGTTGATTATAAAGTGACGCACGGTTGTTTTGGGGTGGCCGGGCCGGTGGTGGATGGTCATGTCAAGGCGACCAATCTTCCCTGGGAGATGGACGAGGCCGAGTTAAGCAGCGAGTTGAACTTGCAGCAGGTTCACCTGCTCAATGACCTGGAATCAATCGCTAATGCCGTGCCGCAGTTGGGACCGGATGATCTCTATACCCTCAACGAAGGCCACCCGGAAACCGGGGGTTCGCTGGCCGTGATCGCCCCTGGCACGGGGCTGGGCGAAGCATTTCTCACCTGGGATGGCAGCCAGTACAACGCTTACCCTTCTGAGGGTGGGCATACCGATTTTGGCCCATCGAACGAGCTGGAAATCGACCTGCTGCGCTATCTCATGGAGCGTTATGAGCACGTCAGTTATGAATGGGTCTGCTCCGGCATGGGTATCCCCAATATCTACAACTTCTTCAAAGACAAAGGTCATGCGGAGGAACCGGCATGGCTGGCGCAGGAGCTGGCCGTGGTTGAAGACCCGACTCCGGTGATCGTCAGCGCGGCGCTCAACGCACCGGAACGCGCGGAAATCTGTAAGATGACACTCAACCTGTTTATCTCAGTGCTGGGCGCGGAAGCCGGTAATATGGCGCTCAAGGTGCTGGCGACTGGTGGCGTGTATCTCGGCGGAGGCATTCCGCCGCGCATTTTGCCGGAGTTGCAAACCGAAGGCTTTATGAAAGCCTACCTGCGCAAAGGGCGCTTTGCCCGCCTGCTGGAGCGGATGCCAGTGCGGGTGATTCTCAATCCCAAGACTGCCCTGACCGGCGCGGCGGCTTATGGCCTGAAAATGGTTACTGCCTGAATAGCGCATAAATTTTTTGTCAGAATTAGATCCAATTCTGGACACTTCCTTATAGAGTGCTGTATCATAATAAGGTCAATTTCCACTAACAATTCGATCAACTGAGGTCGCGCTTATGCCTGTTTATACCTATCGTCGTGAAGATGGTACTACGTTCGATTGCAAACAAAAATTCACTGATGATGCATTAACGGTTTGCCCTACTACCGGCCAACCTGTGACCCGTATAATTCAAAACCCCGGCATCATCTTCAAAGGTTCCGGGTTCTACGTGAATGACAGCAAGGGTGCCAAGAACGGTGTGAGCAACGGTCACAAGAGCGAAAAATCCGAATCCACCTCGAGCGAGACGACCTCGGATAGCAAGACCGAAACCAAAGCGGAATCCACGAAAAAAGAGCCGCAGCCAAAAGAAGTGAAATCCGAAAAGCCGGTCGAGAAGGCCAGCTAAGCGACATATGGAAATCAAAACGCCCTGCGAAACAGGGCGTTTGTTATTCTAAAGCTGGAAGCCGCCGTTTTTGATGCGGACAATCTTCTGTTCGTAGTTGTCCACATAATCCAGCAGTCGTTCAAAGAGGTTATACCAGTCCTCGGTATCGAGGATTTCCTGCATGGTCGGCAGGTCTTTAGCGACCACCTCCGTGAGAATTTGCGGAGTTTTGTCGCGGCTGTAGGCGGTATACCACGCGCCCGAGGGCTTTAATCCCAGCTCGGTAATCCCTGGGATCCATTCACGCACCTTGAACTCGAAGTATTCCTGATCGCGGCCTGGTTTGATGTCCCAGTTCATGATGAGCTTGACGTTCACAAATACTCCCTTACTCTAGATCAAGACGAGGCTGGAGTACCACTACCTGGGGTTGCTCTGGCAGCGAACCAGTGGTTACTCGCAGCATCTCCTCTTCCTGTACTTTGCTTACACCTACGGCTTTCAAGAATTTGTCCACCGGGTCCAGTTTAACACGCAGGCCGGGCAGCGCGTAATGCATTGGTACGATGTAATGTGGTTCGATCATCGCGATCACGTCAGCGGCCTGGCTGGGGGGCAGCGCATTGCCACCGCCCACCGGGATCAGCAGCACATTGACCTCACCCAGGGCTTCGACGGTTGATTGGTTGGGGATATGCGAGAGATCACCCAGATGCATGACCGTAAGGTCGCCATACTGGAACTGGTAAGCCACGTTCCAGCGGATCGAGTCGTCCTCCACGTAATGCATGGCGATGCCTGAGATAAACACACCGCCCACTTCATACTCGCCCGGGCCAGCGATAATATGCGGCTCACCGCGTATAGCTTCGATGTTATTATGCCCATTTTCATCATGGCTGATGGTGACCACGTCACCTTTGAGTTTGAGTTCTGGCAGACCGATGTCAGTCGAGAAGGGGTCCGTGATGATCGAGATTTGCCCACGTTCGGTAATGCGAAAACAGCTATGCCCGTACCATGAAATATCCAACGATTACAATCTCCTCATC
>JAIOHN010000779.1 GCA_019912985.1 Anaerolineae bacterium
CACCAGGACATCGTCCGCAGCCAGGGTTGTTTCCGGCGACGGCCGGTGCGTTTCGCCGTTGTGCCGCCGTCCTAACAACGTCCGTTGATTCTTCGGCTGACGGCTAAAAGCGACTACCGTCAGATCATAATCCCGGCGTAGATTGGCTTCGCCCAGACTACGACCCACCAGAGGCGAGCGACTTTGCACACGCAGCCGAAACAGGTTATCCGGCAGGCGGTACAACTCGAACAATTCGCCCGGTGTGGAGGCTTGCTGAACTGCCTGCGAGGGTTGGCGATCCGGCAGCAAACGCCGCCCGATGGTCATGACATAAATGACGCCCACCGCTAACAGCAATCCGCCAATTGGCGTGAAGCTAAAAAAGTCAAAGGCTGGATACCCCGCACTTTGCAGAGTTTCCGATACCACGAGATTCGGCGGCGTGCCGATCAGCGTGGTTGAACCACCCAGCAAAGCGCTAAATGCCAGCGGAATCAGGAGCTTTGAGGTGCTGGTTTTCATACTGTTAGCCAGGCTGACCACCGCCGGAAGCATCAATGCAACCACACCGGTAGAGCTGATAAATGCCGACATCACCCCGATGGATACTGCCAGCACGAGCAGCAGCCGTGTTTCGCTGCCGTTCGCCAATCGCAGGATACGATCGCCAATATAAGCAGCAAGCCCCGTATTGAACACCGCGCCACCTACAATGAACAGCGCCGCAAAGCTCAGCACCACTTTGCTCGAAAAACCACTAATGGCCTCATCCACCGTCAGGATGCCGGTCAGCATTAGCGCGACCACCACCCCCAGCGCGACCACATCCAGCCGAATCCATTCCGTCACAAAAAGTACAATGGCGACAAGCAAAATCGCCAGTGTAAACCACATATCAGGAGTCATGAGCCTCCAATAAATTAAGCGATAGCATGTTGACTACTCAATATAACTATAATTTCCGGATTCAGAGTAGTGAGCAGTGTCATGGAATTATTCACGCTATAATGCATATTGAAATAAGTGTGAACCATAAAGGCTTGATATGACCCTGGCAATCCCTAACATTCCGATTCAGCCTACACCGTTTATTGGCCGCCAAGAGTCGCTGCAACAGATTCTGGAAATTCTCAACAACCCAGATTGTCAGTTACTGACTCTGGTCGGCGTGGGGGGCGCTGGCAAAACGCGTCTGGCAGTTGAGATCGCCCAGGAAACACAGCGCAACTATGTCGATGGCGTGGCTTTCGTCCCCTTACAGCCGTTACAGTCCGCCGATTTCCTGCCAACAGCGATCATCGATGCGCTTAATCTTCACTTGCATGGGCAGGAGAATGCTAAAGCTAAGCTCATTAATTATCTGAGCAGTAGGGAAATGCTGATTGTCTTCGACAACTTTGAGCATCTCCTGGATGGAAGTGAGCTACTCAATACCATCCTGGCTGCTGCGCCCGACATCAAAATCCTGGCGACCTCGCGCGAGGTGCTGAATCTACGTCAGGAATGGGTATGGGTGGTCGAAGGAATGCGCGTACCTGAGAATGCCGAGATCGAGCATCCTGAAAACTATGACTCCGTTCAGCTTTTTGTGGAGCGCGCGCAGCGGATGCAGCCCGGGTTCTCCCTGGAAGCGGAATATCCTCAGGTCTTACAGATTTTGAATCTGGTGGAAGGGATACCACTCGCCATTGAGCTGGCGGCTTCCTGGCTCAAGATGCTGTCCTGCACAGCTATTGTTGCTGAAATCCAGCGCAACCTCGACTTTTTGAACACCAATCTGCGCAACGTGCCAGACCGCCACCGCAGTATGCGGGCAGTGTTTGATCAATCCTGGCAGTTCCTCTCTCCGGCAGAACAGGAAGTCTTTGCCAAACTCTCCATATGTCGCGGTGGTTTTCAACTCGAGGCGGGTGAGCAGGTTGCTGGCGCGTCATTGTTTATGCTGTCTTCGCTGGTCGATAAGTCGCTGCTGCGGCATGATCCGGCGCAGCGTCGCTACTATATTCATGAGCTGCTGCGCCAGTTTGCGCGGGAAAAGCTGATGCAACACCCGGAAGCCGTCACAGCAACACGGGACGTACACAGCACATACTTCCTTAGCTTTCTTGCGAACCGCAGAGACAATCTTTTGGCAAAGCGGCAGAAAGAGGCAACCCTGGAGATTGCCTGCGAACTTGAGAATGTCCGGCGTGCCTGGACCCATGCGATACGCAGTAGAAATGTCAAAGCGCTGCGCGAATCCGCATACAGCCTGGGATCATTTTACGACTTTAGCGCGCGCTACATTGAGGCAATTAATGCTTTTGAGCGCGCTGCTGCCGTGCTGGATGAGCAAAACCAGGCGGAAGCAGAGGCACTCGCGATCATCCTGGTTCATCTGGGCTGGACTTACATTCGTACCGCGCAGCTTGATCCGGCATGGGAGGCCATGGAACGGGTTGAGGCCATCCACCAGCGCTTTCAGATTACGCCCCCACTTGGTCTCGGCACAGAGCCAATGACCGGATTCAGTGTACTGTCGATGATTGCGGGCGACTATGACAGGGCGATGGAAACACTGGAGCTTGCACGACAACGCACAGAAGCCCGTGGCGACCGCCATAATCTAATGCTAACCTGGAATATCTTCGCCAGCGCTTACCTGTCGATTGGCGATTATGCCCACGCCTATCACTGTGCCGAGTTGGCTTACGATCTCGCAAAGACCATTGGGGATGAGTGGTTTATGGCATACTGCCTGAATGAGTTGGGCAATGCCGCCAGCGCATTGAAAGATTATAAGCAAGCCGAGCAGCACTATCGCGAGAGCTACCTCATTCGCAGCGACTTTGGCGATCCCGAAGGATCAGCGGTTGCCCTGGCATTTCTCGGCCAGATTGCCAATTTACAATCGAACTACGAGGAAGCGCTGGAAAACTTCCACCGCAGTTTGGCGAACTACCGCGAACTCAGTGATCGCGGCGGGTTGGCGATGGTACTGGAAGGCATGGGCAATGCATTTCGTGAGTTATCGCTCTATGAAAAAGCGCGCGAACATTATCAGGAAGCGCTGGAAGTCGCTCTGGATGGTCAGATCACCACACGCACCCTCTCAATTTTGTGCGGTATCGGTCGGTTGCTGGAAGCCATTGAGCAGCCAGAGCGCGGTCTGGAAATCATGACCTTCACCGCCCTACACCCATCCACTGACCAACTCACGCGTGAACAAGTGCAAGGGCTATTACGCGGCCAGACGCTATCACTCATGTTGACTGATAACCTCGATCTGGATGCCTTTGCACATGAAGTTTTAACTGAACTCAGCGCCGTTGTGACCCCAGAGCCGTCTGGTTTTGATATTGATCAGGCACAGGCACTGGCCGAAGGATTGCTCGACCCGCTTTCAGAACGGGAGCTGGAAATTCTGCAATTACTGGCGCAGGGTCTCACCAACCAGGAAATTGCAGAGGAGCTGATTGTCGTGGTAGGAACTGTCAAGGCGCACAACCACAACATCTTCAGCAAACTAGGCGTGCGAAATCGCGTGGAAGCGATCACCCGCGCTAAAGAACTAAGGCTTATCTAACCATCAAAACTGAAGTAACCCCCGGACTTAACTTTCGTTAGATGACTTGCCACTTCACTTCCTGTTAGGCTGTTTCCTGTAATCGAAACCAGCCAACAGGAGGCAAACATGGATACATTTCAGATTCTAGCGGGCAGCATCTCCAGTGCGATTTTCATGCTGGCAACCCTGCCTATGTTGTACAAAGCCTGGCATACGCACGACCTATCCTCTTACAGCGCGACCAATATCACGCTGAGTAATATCGGCAACCTGATTCACTGGTTGTATATCAGCAGCCTGCCCTTTGGTCCGATATGGCTGCTGCACAGCTTCTACACCTTATCAACCCTGCTGATGTTGATCTGGTATTTGATGTACCGCCACAAGCATCTTCCCGGTCATCGGTGACCGGCATCAACCCAGTCAATCCTACGAGCCATCGGGTTAAACCTGAGCTAAATGATGGGGTGCCTGTACCACCTGGAAATGGCACAGGCACCTCGCCTTATATGCCCCTTAGCCTTAGGATATTGATCTTTATCCACAAGTAGGGTAAACCAGAGCGACGCTATCGGCTTATCTTGCAGGAATGTTTTATGATGGATTTTGCGTCACTGGTGAATCCGCTTCAGGGGTCCACCTCCAAGTTTGACTTCTCTACTGGCAACGTTTACCCCGCGATTGGCCGTCCATATGGCATGAATTTTTGGACGCCCCAAACAAGCGAATCCCCCTGGCTTTACCAGTATGCAGACCATCACTTCCAGGGCATCCGCTGCACGCATCAGCCTTCCCCCTGGATCGGTGATTATGGACATTTCGTGATTATGCCCGTGGTGGGCAACCTGATGACCGGTGCTCGTGAACGCGCATCCGGCTTCCGCCACAGCGAAGAGGTTGCGCTGCCCCATCACTACCAGGCACACCTGCGGCGCTATGAGACCACTATCGAAGTCACCCCAACCGAGCGCGGCGCGGCATTTCGCTTCCACTTTCCCACAACCGACGAAGCCGCCGTATTGATCGAACCATTCCCTGGCAGCACAAAAATCAGCATTGACGCGGAAGCAGGTCGGGTTATCGGCCAGACGAACGCCAACAGCGACGGCGTGCCGGAAAACTTCGCCTGCTATTTTGTCGCGGAGTTTGACGCGCCCGTACAGGCATACGGGGTATTTGAAAATGGCCGTGTCTACGAAGCCCAATCTGCTCTGGAAGGGTCACGCAGCGGCGCGTTCGTACGCTTCAGCACACAATCCGGCCAGCCGGTGACCATGCAGGTAGCTACATCATTTATCAGTGTCGAGCAGGCGCAGCGCAATCTCCAGCAGGAATTGAGCGGCAGAAGTTTTGAGGCGATTCTGGAAGAATCACACCAGGTTTGGAATGAGATACTTGGTCACATCCAGATTGATACGCAGGATAATGACCGTCGCCGCACATTTTACTCAGCGCTGTATCGCACGCTCCTGTTTCCTCGCCAATGGCACGAATACGCTGAAGGCGGCAGGCAGGTCCATTTCAGCCCCTATGATGGCAAGATCCATGACGGTGTGCTGTACACGGATAATGGCTTCTGGGATACCTATCGCACCGTCTATCCCCTCCTCTCGCTGCTGTTTCCACAGCGTTTGAGCGAAATCTTGAACGGCTGGATTAACGCTTATCGTGAAGGTGGTTGGATGCCCAAGTGGGCCAGCCCTGGCTATCGCGACTGCATGATCGGCACTCACACTGATGTCATCTTCGCGGATGCCTGTGTCAAGGATATTCCCGGTGTGGACTGGCAGTTAGCTTACGAAGCAGGCTTAAAAAATGCTACCCAAACCGGTATGAAAACCGGTCATTTTGGACGCCTGGGATTGGCGGAATACCTTCAATGCGGTTATGTGCCGGAAGATCGGGTGCTGCATGGGGCTTCCCGCACGCTCGATTTTGCATACAACGACTTCTGTGTAGGGAATATCGCCTCACATCTGGGTCATGAAGATGTCGCCGCTGATTTATTTGCCCGCGCGCAAAACTATCGCAACGTCTACGATTCATCAGTCGGCTTCATGCGAGGACGCCTCTTTGATGGCAGTTGGGAAAGCCCATTCAGTGCGACACGTTGGGGTGGGCCATTTGTCGAGGGCAGCGCCTGGCAGCATCTTTTTGACGTGCCGCATGACATCCCCGGTTTGATCGACCTGCTTGGTGGCAAATCCGCCTTTGTTCAGCGCCTGGATGAAATGATGGCGACAGAGCCGGCATACGAAATCGGCAGTTACCCCTATGAAATCCATGAAATGACGGAAATGGCAGCAGTCGATTTCGGTCAGTATGCGCACAGCAACCAACCTGTCCATCACGCCCTCTACCTCTACAGCTATGCCGATGCACCCTGGAAAACGCAGCAGCATGTGCGGCGTGTGTTGAACGAACTTTACACGCCAGATACCCTGCCCGGTGATGAAGATAACGGCGAGATGTCCGGCTGGTATGTGTTCAGCAGCCTGGGCTTCTACCCCATCTGCCCTGGCAAACCCGTCTACACACTTGGCGCGCCCTACTTTGATGAAGCCATCATCAAGCTGCCGGAGGAGCGTGAACTGCGGATGATCGCCCGCGATAACAGCGACGATCAACCCTATATCATGCAGCGACTTTGGAGAGATCGTCCGCTTAACCAGATCGAAATCCAGCATAACGACCTGTTGGAAGGCGGTACCATGATCTGCTCCCTGGGTACGCCATCCACACGCTGATCCGAGAAATAAAAACACCGCCGTGGCGGTGTTTATTTTTGGTGAAAGTGGTGTGTTACACAGGTTTGCGATACTGCTGTTCCACGTCTTTCTGGCGTTTGCTCTGCCAGCGGTCGATGAGTGTGCCGAGACCAACCAGGAGTAGAACGGGGATACCGATCCGAATAAGGAACATTCCTGTTACGCTCAGAACCATGACTAAGTCTTCCATTGTACCCTCCATTTATCCTCTGTCTGTTTATTGACCTCATCATAGTAAATCTGACCCCGTGACGTAAATCAGGGGTCTGCCCATGCAGAAATGGGTCATATACCCCATAAGAACCATGACCTTTGACCCACCCTTCATCCCTATAATGAAAATAAGTCGTTGGTGAGTTTTTCTAATGGTGATGAAAACAATATGCCAGGTCCGTGGGATGAGAACCTCATTGTTATTTATTTTTTCTATGGACTGGCGTTTTACTCGCTGGGTCTGGCGCTAATTGTTGAGTCCGGGCGCGCATCAGAGCTTGGCTTTGCGCGCTCCATGCGATTGTTGGCCGGATTCGGGCTGCTGCACGGCGGGCATGAGTGGATTGATATGTATGAGCACTTCTCCGCGCTGTACCGGTCAGACCCATTACCCTCATGGCTGCTCTGGGTGCGGTTAGCAATCCTGACCAGTTCATTTCTGGCACTGCTTGCCTTCGGAGAACATCTGCTGCTGCGGCAGCGCAGCACTGGCGCGCCCATCCTTCGACTTACCGTGCTGGCGGCAGTCTGGTACACCGCCTCCTGCATCATCATCCGCTTCAATTATCCGATGACCGACGGTGATTGGATCGCGGCTGTGGATGTGCTGGCGCGCTATGTACTGGGCATTCCTGGGAGTTTGCTGGCATGTTGGGCATTGTGGCAGCAGCGCCGCAATTTCCGCGAACATGGTATGGGCCGCTTCGTCCGCGATCTGGCAATCGCGGGTATGGCCCTGGCGCTCTATGGGGTAATCGGCCAAATGATCACCCGGCCAAGCGTGGTGTTCCCTTCGAACATCCTTAACAGCGACCTTTTCCTGGAGTTCTTTGGTTTTCCGATCCAGTACTTTCGGGCGCTG
>JAIOHN010000780.1 GCA_019912985.1 Anaerolineae bacterium
GCTGGATGAAGATGTTCTCGTTAGAGAACACGGTCCGGGTGTAATCCCCGGCCTTGATCTTCAGGTAATTGGCGATCTCCTGCCCCAATTCATGCGAGGCCGAGCCACAAAACAACAGTACATTCCCATACGGGCCGAGTCCCTCTGCCATCAAGATGTGAGAGCCAGCTTTCCGCACATACTTGGTTCCGGGGATTTTATCGGAAATTCTGTTCATCATTTAACCTGTTTAAACAAACCAAAGATCGTTTACACTTCAGGGGGATGGCAGTTGAGCCAGTAGCAACTCAACTACACGTTGTGGGTCCATTTCACGTGCCTGGATTTTGTCAATCATGTCCGTCAGCATCGCTTCAGGAACGACATCCAGCAGGCGTAACATCAATTCGTCACGCAAACGATCATACAGTTCAATCTCTATATGCCGTCGTTCGGTCTGCTCAAGCAAATCATTATCCGTCAAATAGCGGCGATGACCTTCAATCGCCGCCACCAATTCCGCAGTTCCCCTGTTCTCAGAAGCCACCGTCTGGATGATCGGGGGCATCCATAGATCAATGGTATCGCCTGAGGGGGCAGGCTGCAACAGTTGACCGTGGTGAAATTGGTTTCGGGCTGCCCGGTGGCCCAGTTCCAGCATAGTCTTCAGGCTGCGAACGGTGTTGGTCGCCCCGGGTCGGTCGGCCTTGTTTACCACCAGCACATCCGCAATTTCGAGAATACCGGCTTTGATCGCCTGGACATCATCACCCAAACCCGGCGCTTCGACCACCAATGTGGTTTCCGCTGTTCGGACAATATCGACTTCGCTCTGCCCCGCGCCAACTGTCTCCACCAGCACAATATCAAACCCGGCGGCATCCATCACTCGCACGGCGTCGCGCGTGGTTCGGGCCAGTCCACCCAGGTGACCGCGTGTCGCCATGCTGCGGATAAACACGCCAGAATCACCCGCCAGTTCTTGCATGCGGATGCGATCCCCTAGAATCGCCCCACCGGAAAATGGGCTGGTCGGGTCCACAGCGATAATCCCTACCGTTTTATCCTGAGCGCGGTAGGCGCGTGCCAGGGCATTGACCAGCGTGCTTTTGCCTGTACCCGGCGCACCGGTCACACCGATAATCCAGGCATGGCCCGTATGCGAAAACAAAAGTGCGAGAGCCTCATCGACACCCTCGCGCTTGTTTTCAACAATGGTGAGCAGACGAGCCAACGCTCGCCGGTTGCCCGCCAGAAGCTCTGTGATCAGTTCCTTCATAGAGCACTATCTGGGTTGATGGCGATCAACTGCTCAATCCGACGCACGATCTCCTCCGTGTTGGTCCCCGGCCCGAACACTGCCGATACGCCCATTTCCGCCAGCTTGGTACGGTCTTCATCGGGGATAATCCCGCCGACGATGATCGGTACATCGTGCAGCCCGTTGGTATCCATTGTCTGGCGAATGCGCGGTACCAACGCCAGATGCGCTCCGCTGAGGATGCTCAGGCCCACGACATCCACATCCTCCTGCAAAGCGGCTTCTGAGATCATTTCCGGCGTCTGCCGCAAGCCGGTGTAAATCACTTCCATTCCTGCATCACGCAGAGCGCGGGCAATCACCTTTGCCCCTCGGTCATGTCCATCCAGACCCGGTTTGGCAATGAGAACCCGTATCGCGCGATTAGCCATGGTGATGTCCAATCTTTGATTATATTCGGATAGAGACTTCCGTTACGTCTTTGCACCCATTATAACAACAAACCCTGCCGAATCGGTGCGCAGAAACGCAAATCATACCGAAAATCAAGCAAGCAAAGGACTCTACTTTGTAAGCCTGTGCTACAATAAAAACCAGTGATAGGGTGGCGTATCATTTAAATGAGAACATCCACTTATGAGTAGTCTCGCAAACCCCACATCTGACAGAACTGAGCAAACCCGAGTCGCATCGCGCCCCGCTGTACAAAGGGTGGACTTATGGCTGGCGATCAGCACCGTTTTAGGGGCTGCAACCGCCGTTGCGATGCTGGCTTACCTGATTCTGGCATTCAACTGGTTCCAGCTGCCTTTCATCGGGGCGATGGTCACGCGGAACATGGTAGTGGATGGTGCGCTGCCATTTGAACGCGTCGGATGGTCGGCCCTGGATGCAGGTGTGCAGCGTCAGGACCAGATCGTTGCGATTGACGGCCAGGCACTGCCAGCAGGTTACGATCAAGCATCGAGCGAATACCGCGACATTTTAGCCGGGTTAGAAATTGGTCAGACAATCGATCTGGAATTTGACCGCCCTGGCGACGCGCCTTGCCCGGCAGGAGCCGGAACCATTGGTGAGTGCCAGGTCAGCATTCAACTGACCGAGTTTGGGCTGGTGCCGTTTGTTGGATTTTTCCTCGCGCCCTACCTCACTGGGATCATCAGTCTGGCGGTTGGGATTGTGGTACTCTGGCTGCGCCCTCATCAGACGACTGCCCAGTTGGTCAGCGTGATGGCGTTTTTGCTGGCGCTGCTTTCCGGTGGCCTTTTCGATCTCAACACCACCCATCAGTTCATCCCACTGTGGCTCCTGGCGACGACCATGCTCGGCGCGGTGCTGGTGCATATTGCGATGTTTTTCCCGGCCAGGCTGCTGCGGCTTTACCGTCAGCCAGCGCTGGTTTATGTCCCATACATTTTCGCGGGTGTGCTGGCCGCGCTGTTTCTGACAAGTCATTTCAATCCGCCATCACCGCAGTATCAAACGGTGCTGCCGCCTTTCCTGGTGATGGTTGGTGGTCTGCTCGTTCTGGTAATCGCCATGTTTTATCATCGCCAGCACGCCACCTCGGTGATGATGCGCGATCAAAGCAACAGTGTCCTGATTGGCCTGCTGCTGACCGCCACGCCTATTACGCTGTGGTTGGTTAATGTCTTCGCGCAGCTCATCAGCGAACGGACATTACTGCCTTTCAATGCTTCCGCAGCGACTCCGTTCGCGGTCATCGCGCCGATCAGCTTTGCCTACGCCGTACTCCAATATCGCAAATTCGATACCGACCGCGCCATCAGCGCCAGCATCACTTACAGCATTATGCTCATTGCCCTGGTGATCGGCTATTTTCTGCTGGTCTTTGGTGCGACACTGGTTTTTCAGGAAACCATTCCCTCCAACAGCCCGCTTTTTGTGGCGCTGACGATCTTCCTGATCGCCATTGCTTTTTTGCCAGTCCGCAGCATCTTGCAGCGGCGTATTGACCGCATTTACTTCCGCACCCGCCTCAATTACCAGGAGTATGCCCGCCAGTTCACGCAGAACGTCTCCCAGGCGGACGACATCGACTCAGTGATTGACGCATTGCGCAGCACACTGATGGAGACCATCGCACCATCCAACGTCTTTGTCTTTTTACCGGGTATGGGCGAGGGCGAATTTCTTGAGATCGGCCACGACAATAACAGCACCGACATCACCTTTAGCGCCGATACTGGTGTCGTGAACGCGCTGGAAGCCAACGACCAGATGATTTACCTGGAAGCGGGCCGGCCCTGGCCGCTGGAAATCCGTGGCGAGAAAGCACGTCTGGAGATTTTGCACACGCTGCTCATCCTGGGGCTGCGCGGCAGTAAGCAGTTTAACGGTTTCATCTCTGTAGGGCCGCCGAAGTCCGGCAGAGGGGCTTATACATACGAAGAACTGCATTTTATCCAGAGCCTCGTCAATCAGATGGCAGTTGCGACCGACCGCGCCCAGGTGATTGTCTCGCTGGAACGCCGCGTGCAAGAATTGGATGCGCTGCGTCAGGTCAGTCAGGCAGCTAACTTCGCCATCCAGTTTGATGAGCTGCTGGAGCTGATCAACACACAGACGAACCGGTTGATTGATGCCGGTTACTTCTACATCATCCTGCGCGACGACAAGGCAGGCGGGATTTATTATGCCTTTTTCCAGGAATCGTGGGAGCGTTTCACGGATAAAGAAAACCGGCGTATGGAACTGAGTAAACACCACCTGATCAACGAAATTCTGGAAAAAGGTCAGGCTATCCGTGTTGCGAATTACAGTACGGCTATGGCTGAACGTGGTGCTGAGATCACCATTGAAACACGCAATCTCAAAGCCTGGATGGGAATGCCACTGGTCGCGGGGCCACGCACAGTGGGCGCGATGGTGATCGCCTCGACCAAGCCCAACACGGTCTACAGTGACGACCAGTACAAGTTCTTTGGTGACATCAGCGAGTTGGCAGCGACCTCTATCGACAAGGCGCGCCTGTTCGAAGAAACGCAGAAACGCGCTCGCCAGTTGTCCGTGCTCAACGACATCAGCCACCAGTTGGCTGGTGAGTTGGAGGACATCGACAAACTGCTGGACATCATCACGCACAGCGCTGTAGATATTCTCGAAGTCGAAGCGGGATCTGTGCTGCTGGTGGTCGATGATAACAATGACAAGAAGTTGGAGTTTAAAATCGCGGTTGGCCCTGCCGGGCAGAACCTGATCGGCACCCGTTTCCCCATCGACAAAGGGCTGGCGGGCAAAGCCGCAACGACGGGCCAGCCGGTGCTGGTCAATGACGCCTCCTCTCATCCTGATTGGGGGGGCGAGCAGACACAGAATAACGGCTTTCAGACCCACAGCATTCTGGCTGTGCCGCTGATCGCCAACAACCAGTTAATGGGTGTGCTGGAAGTCATCAACAAGCGCGATGGTACCAACTTCGTCGATGATGACACCAATCTGCTGCTAACCTTCGCTGGTCAGGCTGCTGTGACCATCAACAACGCGCAGCTATTCCAGATGACCGATCAGCAGTTAAGCGCACGTCTGGCCGAGCTTGAAACGCTGGAACACATTGACGGCGAACTGAATCGCGCCCTGGATGCCAGGCGTGTTGCCGAAATTACGATCAACGCCGCACTGGAACAAAGTGGTGCCACAGCGGGTCTGTTGGGGCTGGTCATCGGTGATCCGCCAGTATTTCAGGTCCTTACGCAAAGAGGTTACACCGAGCAGGATTATCCCGCAGGAGCCGAAGGCAATATCTGGCCGATGGATAGAGGGATTGTCAGCCGTGTGCTACGTACTCGGCAGCCAGATACACAGTCGGATGTTCTGCTGGACCCGAATTACGTACCCAGCCTGAACCGCAGCCTCAGCCAGATGACCATTCCGATGTTGTCTGGTGGGGATGTCATCGCCATGCTGATTCTGGAAACCAATCAAGAGCCGCGTCTTGGTCTGGCACAGCAGTTCTTTGTCCAGCGTCTTGCCGAACATGCCAGTGTGGCGCTGGCGAACGCCCAGCTTTACGCGGAGCTGGAACGCTCCAACAACTCCAAGAGTGAATTTGTCGGCTTTGTCGCCCACGAGCTGAAAAACCCCATGACTTCCATCAAAGGCTATACCGACCTGATGTTGATGGGCAGCAAAATGGGCAAACTTGACGACCAGCAAGAAGATTGGATGAACCGCATCAAGCTCAATATCGAGCGCATGAACACCCTGGTGA
>JAIOHN010000781.1 GCA_019912985.1 Anaerolineae bacterium
GCCTACAAAAGCGGATGGCACCCCGTTATGTGCGCTGCCAGAATGGAAAAACAACCCCCATGCCTGGGTAAAATTATGGAAGCATCATGCCAGCCAGCCGCAGGCCGACCTGATCAACGAGACGGCGCGCAAGATGGGTGAGAGCTGGCTGGAGTTATACGGCGGGAAAATCTCGTCAGAGTGGTTTTTCAGCAAGGCGCTGCAAATTCTCCAGGAAGCGCCGGAAGTTTACGCAGCAACCGATCGCTTTATCGAAGCCGCGGACTGGGTGATCTGGCAGCTTTGTGGTGTGGAGACACGCAATGCCTGTACTGCCGGTTACAAGGCGATTGTTCAGGATGGGCAGTATCCCTCACGCGAGTATTTCGCGGCGCTCGATCCACGTTTTGCCGATGTCGTTGATGAGAAGATGGGCCGCGAGTTCGCGCCGTTGGGTGGTCGTGCAGGTGGTCTGACCGAGCAGGCGGCGGCCTGGACAGGTCTGAAGCCCGGCACAGCAGTGGCGGTGGCGAATGTCGATGCGCATGTGACTGTTCCGGCAGTGAAAGTAACCGGCCCTGGCAGCATGGTCATGATTATGGGAACGTCAACCTGCCATATGCTGATTGCGGATGATAAACAGCCGGTTGAAGGCATGTGTGGTGTTGTCGATGGTGGCATCATCCCTGGAACTTATGGCTATGAGGCGGGACAAAGTGGTGTGGGAGACATCTTCGCATGGTTTGTGAATCATGCGGTGCCGCCGGAATATCACGACGCAGCCAAGACCGCCGGGATGAATTTGCACCAGTACCTTGAACATGAAGCGGCCAAGCAAAAGCCCGGTGAACATGGTTTGCTGGCGCTGGACTGGTGGAATGGCAACCGCTCCACGCTGGTTGATGCGGATGTCACCGGGTTGCTGATCGGCGCGACGCTGGCGACTCGCGCGCCGGATATTTACCGGGCGCTGATCGAAGCGACTGCTTTTGGCACGCGCGAGATTATCGAGGCGTTTGATAATCGGGGTGTGGCGGTCAATGAACTGGTGGTAGCCGGTGGTCTGCCAGAGAAGAACAAGATGTTGGTGCAGATTTATGTGGATATTACCGGAAAGCCGATGAAACTGGCGGCTTCCGATCAATCGCCTGCGCTTGGTTCTGCCATGCACGCGGCGGTTGCTGCTGGCATCTATCCCGACATCCACGCGGCGGCGGACAAGATGGGCAAGATCAAAGATGAAGTGGTGCACCCGATTGCCGAGAATAAGGCCATTTATGACCAGGTGTATGCCGAGTACAAGACGCTGTACAATTACTTTGGGCGTGGTGAAAACGATGTGATGAAACGCCTGAAACGTATCAAGCTGCAAGTGAGGGGGGAGGAAGCATGAGACTGCCTGAACTGCGCGCCCAGGTCTGCGTGATGAACCTGGAACTGCCAAAGAATAATCTGGTGGCGTGGACCAGCGGGAATGTCAGCGCTCGTGACCCTGAAAGCGGTCTGGTGGTCATCAAACCCAGCGGGGTGAAATTTCAGGATCTGACACCCGAGAATATGGTCATTGTCGATCTTGATGGCAAGCTGGTTGAGGGGGATTATAAGCCGTCCTCGGATACCGCCTCGCACTGCTACATTTACCGGCACATGGAGTCGGTCAATGGTGTGGTGCATACCCACTCACGTTATGCCACCGCGTTTGCGACGCTGGCGCGGGAAATCCCCTGTGTGACGACCGCGATGGGGGATGAGTTTGGCGGGCCGATCCCCTGCGGCGGGTTCGCGTTGATCGGTGGCGAGGAGATCGGTCAGGTGGTCGTTGAAACCCTGGCGAATCAAAACAGCCCGGCCTGTCTGCTGCAAAATCACGGCGTGTTTGCGACCGGTGCCACGGCAGAGAAGGCGGTGCAGGCAGCAGTCATGACCGAGGATAACGCCGCCATCGTGTGGACGGCCCTGCAAATCGGCCAGCCGCTGCCGATTGACGCGGAAGACATCGCCAGGTTGCATCATCGTTACACGCACGTTTATGGTCAGTAAGCCACATGGATGAGGTCGCGCGGTACAACATTGAACGGTGGGCGGCATTGGTGAAAGCCAATGCCCTGTTCACGCGACCTCATCTGGACCTGGATGCGGACACAGCACGCCAGCGTGTTGACCCTGATGGTATGTTCGGTGATTTGTCTGGTAGGGATGTGCTGCTGCTCGGTGGCGGTGGGGGCCAGCAATCGTCAGCATTTGCGCTGCTAGGTGCGTGTGTGACGGTGGTCGACATCGCGCAAGGACAGCTTGAGGGCGACCAGCAGGCGGCTGAGCATTACGGCCTGACGATCACCACGCAGCAGGGCGACATGCGCGATCTATCCGCCCTCGGCGATGCCCGTTTCGATCTGGTCTACCAGCCATATTCGCTCAATTTTGTGCCGGATGCCCATGAGGTGTTCACGCAGGTGGGCGTGTGCTGCGTCCTGGTGGGATGTACTACCTGATGTGCGCCAATCCATTTGCTGCCGGGATGACGGAAGCTGACTGGGATGGCAGCGGCTATCGTCTGCGCCTGCCCTATATTCAGGGTGCGGAAATTACTTACGCTGGCGCGGATTGGGTTTATGATCGCTCACAGGGTGGGCCAATCAACAATCCACAGGAATACCGGCAGACATTGAGTCACCTGGTCAACGGTTTGCTTGTACGAGGATTTATGCTGCGGCGTGTGCAGGAATTGATGGCGCAGGCGGTGAGCATCGAAGCTGAACCGGGTAGCTGGGATCATTTTACGGCGGTGGTGCCACCGTGGTTGGCGTTGTGGACTGTGTTTAAGCCGGATGTTTTGTAAGATCATTTTATTGAGGATAGGAATTCTATGGCAATTAAAATTGCAATGATCGGCGCAGGGTCGATTGGTTTTACGCGGAAGCTGATGCACGATATTCTGACTGTGCCAGAGCTGCAAGATACGACCTTCGTGTTCATGGATATTTCCGAGCGTAACCTGGAAATGGTAAAGCAGTTGTGTGAGCGCGATATTCAGGCGAATAAGCTGCCCGCCAAAGTTGTCGCAACTCTGGATCAACGTGAAGCAATCACTGACGCCGATTACGTCATCTCAACTATCCGCCAGGGCGGGTTGGAAGCCTTCGCGTTCGATATTGATATTCCGCTGAAATATGGCGTGGACCAGTGTGTGGGCGATACGATCTGCGCCGGGGGCATCATGTACGGCCAGCGTACGATCCCGGCGCTGCTCAACATCTGCAAGGATATTCGCGAAGTGGCGAAACCGGATGCGCTGTTCCTGAATTACAGCAACCCGATGGCGATGAACACCTGGGCCTGCAATCAGTATGGCGGCGTGCAGACTGTCGGCCTGTGTCATGGCGTGCAGGGCGCACACTGGCAGATTGTCCGCGTGATTGAGCATTGGGCCAAGGGTGAAGGTTTGATTGGCAAGGATGAGTCGCTGCATCGGCGTGATGTCGATGTGGTGGCCGCTGGCATTAATCACCAGACGTGGTTTGTGAAAGTGCAGTGGCGCGGCATGGACATGATTCCACGGCTGTTAGAATTCTTTGAAGCGCACCCAACCTATCCACAAACGGAAAAAGTGCGCATTGATGTGCTGCGGCGCTTTGGTTATTACAGCACAGAGAGCAACGGCCACCTGAGCGAATACCTACCCTGGTATCGTAAACGCGTCGATGAGATTCCGCAGTGGATTGACCTGTCAAGCTGGATTAATGGCGAAACCGGCGGCTATCTGCGCGTTTGTACCGAAGGACGCAACTGGTTTGAGACGGATTTCCCCAACTGGCTGGAGCAGGACCCGCCTGTCATCAGCGCTGACCAGCGGAGTGAAGAACATGGATCGTACATCATCGAAGCGCTGGAAACTGGGCGCACCTATCGCGGCCATTTCAATATCGTCAACCAGGGGAATATCACCAACTTGCCCGATGGCTGTGTGATTGAAATTCCGGGTTATGTCGATAAAAACGGCATCAATATGCCGGTGATCGGTGATCTGTCCCTTGCCTGTGCCGCGACCTGTTCGGTCAGTGTGCGCGTGCAGCAGATGGCGATGGAAGCCGCTGTGCAGGGCGACGTGACGCTGCTCAAACAGGCCATGCTGCATGATCCGCTGGTGGGGGCGGTGTGCAACCCCGAGGAAGTGTGGCAGATGACCGATGAAATGCTGGTGGCACAGGCACAGTGGCTGCCGAATTATGCCGAAGCGGAGATCAATGCAGCACGCGAACGGCTGGCCGCTCACGAACGCAATGGCACGCGCGTGCAACTGCGCGAAACCCGTGGCGCTGCCCGCCTGGATGTGAAATCAGTAGAGGAGATGGCACATAACAAAGCAGAAGCACGGGCAAATGCCGCTGCTGCCGATAAAGGGAAAATGACCAAAGAAACAGCCCATTAATCGGTTGTCCGTACCATTTAAGAGTATTTGAGCTTTGATGAAGGAGATTTTGAAATGGCTTTAGCTTATCCCCAGCCCAATGCAGCGGCGACCTTGAACAGCCGTCCCGTGACATTGGGCGTGATTATCGGCAATCGCGGGTTTTTCCCGGCGCACCTGGCGCTGAGTGGTCGCAAGACCATTCTGGAAGTGCTGGAAAAGGCCGGTATCAAAGCGATTTTGCCAGAGGAACACGAAACCAATGTGGGAGCGATTGTCTCGCTGGAAGAGGCGCGGCTGTGTGCTGACCTGTTCAAGCAGCATCGGGACGAGATTGACGGCGTGCTGGTGACGCTGCCGAATTTTGGCGAGGAACGCGCCATCGGAGATGTGCTGCGCTTCGCCAATCTGGATGTGCCAGTGCTTATTCACGCCTTCCCTGATGATGCCAAGAATATGGACATCAGCAACCGCCGCGACAGCTTCTGCGGCAAAATGAGTGCCTGCAATAATCTGCACCAGCTTGGAGTCAAATATACGCTGACCAGCCAGCACACGATGGACCCGGAAGGTGAAGCGTTCAAGGCCGACCTGGATCGTTTCGCGGCGATTTGCCGGGTGGTGCGCGGGATGCGTCATGCTCGGCTGGGCATGATGGGGGCACGACCTGAAGCCTTCAAGACGGTGCGCTTCAGCGAAAAGCTGCTCGATCACGCCGGGATCAGTGTGGACACACTCGATCTTTCGGAAGTGTTCGGGCGTATTGATCGCCTCACGGACGATGACGAAACTGTGCAGGCCAAACTTGCGTCGATTCGTGATTATGCGCAGACGAAGAATGTGCCGGAGACCTCGCTGTACCGTATGGCGAAATTTGGCGTGGTGCTGGATGGCTGGATGGCGGACAATCAGTTGGACGCGACAGCAATCCAGTGTTGGACGAGCATGGAGG
>JAIOHN010000782.1 GCA_019912985.1 Anaerolineae bacterium
CCTTGCGCAATTACACCCGCGTCAGTGGCCGGATGCTGGTGGCGCTCCAGAATGAACTGGCGTTTTACCTGGGTGCGGTGGAGTTGATCAAATATCTGCATGGCTGCGGTTTGCCGATGTGCCGCCCTGAACTCGTGCCAGTCGATGAACGCATATGCAGACTTGATAGTCTGTACAATATCAACCTGGCTTTGCACCTGAGCAAAGATCAGGGCGATCACCACCTGCGTGAAGACATTATCATGAATGATGTCGATTTTGGCGAGGCAGGGCGTATCTTTATCCTGACCGGGCCGAATCGTGGTGGCAAGACCACCTACACTCAGGCATTGGGACTGGCGCAGGTGATGATGCAGGCAGGATTGTACGTTCCGGCCAGTCATGCCCAGATGAGTCCCGTGGATGGCATCTACACGCATTTCGCTGCCGAGGAACGGCCCGATCTGGAGGCCGGTCGGTTGGGCGAGGAGGCCAAACGCCTGAGCGAAATCTTTGCCCATGCGACCAGTCACAGTTTGATCCTGATGAACGAATCACTGGCGAGTACCAGCGCCGGGGAGAGTCTGTACCTGGCACGTGACATCGTGCGCGTGATTCGCCGCCTGGGGGCGCGGGCGGTATTTGCGACCCATCTGCACGAGCTGGCTGCCGCTGCCGACCAGATCAACGACGAGACTCCTGGCACGAGCAAAGTGGTCAGTATGGTGTCGATGGTCAAACTGGAAGAAAATGGTGATGGCAAAGTAGCACGGCGTACTTACAAAATCGTCCCCAGCCCGCCAATGGGCATGAGTTATGCCCGCGAAATCGCTGCCCGTTATGGCATCAGCTTTGACCAACTGATGGATACGCTGCGTGAGCGCAAGGTCATCGAAGTCGAAACGAAGACCTGACCTGTACATATTGTATGAATTAACTATCCAATTTTGCGACATGTTGTACAATGCAAATACAACTTTCGTGAATAAGGATCGTTGATGATGATTATTGGCATCCCAAAAGAAATTAAAGATAATGAGAGCCGGGTCGCCCTGCCGCCACATGCTGTTCATGAACTGGTGCGTCATGGGCATACGGTGTATGTAGAGACCGGCGCGGGCAGTGGCAGCAGCTTCAGCGATGACGAATACAGCGCTGCTGGGGCCACCATCGGTCACAGGGCGGAGGAAGTCTGGAATCGCGCGCAGATGATCCTCAAGGTCAAAGAGCCGCAGCCCAGTGAATATCCCTTTTTGCGTGATGACCTGATTTTGTTTACCTATCTGCATCTGGCTGCGTCGGAGTCGCTGACACTGGCGCTGCTCGATAGCGGTGTCGCCGGGCTTGCATATGAGACGGTCGAGGCACACAACGGTCATCTGCCGCTGCTACAGCCGATGAGTGAAGTTGCTGGGCGTATGGCGACGCAGATTGTCGCGCATTATCTGGAAAAACCCTCCGGTGGGCGCGGCATCCTGATGGGCGGTGTGCCGGGTGTGCGTCCGGCGCATGTGGTCGTTATGGGTGCGGGAACGGTCGGCACCCATGCGGCCCAGGTTGCGCTTGGCATGGGCGCGCGCGTGACTCTGCTCGACATCAACCTCGACCGCCTGCGCTATCTCTCCGAAGTGCTTGGTGGACGCCTGACCACGTTAAGCTCGAACGCCACCAACATCGCGGAAGCGATTGCCAGCGCGGATGCGGTCATCGGCGCGGTGCTCATCCCCGGCGCACGAGCGCCGCATCTGGTCACGCGCGATATGCTGCCTCATATGCTGAAGGGGAGTGTGATTGTCGATGTGGCGGTCGATCAGGGTGGTTGCGTCGAGACCACACATCCCACAACACACAGTAACCCGATTTATTTTGTGGATGATGTGCTGCATTATGGTGTGGCGAATATGCCCGGCGCGGTGCCGCGTACATCCAGCTTTGGGTTGGCGAATGCCACACTGCCCTATATCGTGAAAGTAGCCAATATGGGCCTGCGTGATGCGGTGCTCAGTGATCCCGGTTTGATGAAGGGATTGAACGTCTATGCCGGTCAGGTGACTTATTCGGCAGTGGCGGATACCTTCGACCTGCCAGTCAAGCAGGCGGAAACCCTGATGAGCGCCTCGGCGCAGTTGATTCACAACTGATTGTGACTTCGTAACCGGGCATTAAAAACCTGTAACCGGGCTGAAACCTATCTGAAACCCTCCACACCGATACTCGCAGTATGAATTGTGTTGTGGAGGGTTCACTGATGAAGCGTTACAAGCAAATAATCGTTCTGGCAATGTTGGCCGTGTTCAGCCTCGGCGTGGTGGCGGCACAGGCACAGGATGATGGCACGATCAAAGATGGTCGTGTCAATTACGAAGAACCAGCGTCCTCGGTCGCTGTCTACTGCAACTTTGTCTACTCCAATGCAGACGACCCCAATATGGGCATCCTTGACAGTATTGACGTGCTGCGCATTGATGCTGATGGTCAGGGCAATGGCATCCTCTATGCGGATGCGGCAACAATCGCCCTGGCTGAAGCCGAACTCACTTCAGATTATGTGCTCGACAGCGCCGAGGGTTACAGCCTCGTCCACTTTGCTGATGGGCACTACTCCGTCATCACCCCTCTGGGTTATGCGTTCGATTGGGAACGCGGCGCGATCAATTGCTAAAAGCAAGCTCCCCAGAGTACCGCGTCGGGCGCGAGTCGGATTACGACTCGCGCTCTTTTTTATGGGCTTCATAAAAGCGCTCCCAGGCCTCGCGAAAGTCATCCGGTGCGTGGATCACCTGGTCAGCGCTGGCCGGAAGCGTGGGAATCTCTGTCACCAGCCAGTCTTCCAGCACGGTTTGCACAAAATAGATCATGTCAACTGCCTGGAGCACCGCGCTGTACCAATGGGATAGCCATGACAGCAGCAGCAGCGCACCGAGCGCGATCAATTTGACCTCCGGTGCCAGCGGACCGAAGATCACCAGGACTCCAATCCAGAGCGGGATGAGGAAAATATCCAGCAGATGGAGTGGTGTCATGCGCGCGGTCAAAATCAAACGGCTGCCGCTGTTCGTTGGGGTGATGTTGCCAGAAAGCACGGCAGCCAGACGGGTGCGTCTGCGGTACAGCCAGGGGATTTTACTGTTGCTGGTCATGTGAAAGCCTTTTTCGCGGACGTGAAGGTGGTAGCGGCGGCCATCGAGGAAAAGATTGCGCAGATGCAGACGCTTGCTGCTGGGTTTAGCGGCGACCAACAGCGCCTCCATGCAGACATCAGGCGGGACCTGGGCCAGCAGCACCACACGAGGATGGACAAACCAGATGCGATTTAAGACAGCCTCCAGCAGACGTTGTATGAAGGACTTCAAACGGCTAATCACAAACGCGCTTTCGTTTGATACAGATCATCTTCATTTTAGCGGAAATACGACCCCGTCATATAATGTGTAGAGATTTCATGTTATATTCTAGGAGATAGAAGGGAGGCGCTAGCATGTCCGATGCTTCAGACCCAGAACGCACCATAAAAGGCAATCCTTTACTGGAAATAGTCAACCATGTCTTGGAACGTAAAGCCGCACGCCCGCAGGATGTTTAT
>JAIOHN010000783.1 GCA_019912985.1 Anaerolineae bacterium
GTTTAACGGAGGATGTCATCATCCGGGCTGGTCTGGGATATGTTCCCGGTGATTATCGGGAATGGCAAACTATCGAAGGGTTGAAGGTCCCGTGCGGTATCACGATCCCCTGGTTTGCTGATGGAGCCATCTGGGGAATCAAGGTTAGGCGGGCGGCTGGTGAGCAGCGCTACCACCAGGTCGGCGGTGGCAATATCAAAGGTTGTCTCTATCTGGCCGACGACATCAAGCCGGGTATGCCCATATTCCTAACTGAAGGGGAGTTCGATGCCCTGATTGCCGGTCAGGCGGGCGTGGGACTGATCTGCCCGGTCTCCATCGGCAGTTCGGCCAATAAGCGCATTAACGTCCGCTGGTTCAAGAAATTCATTGCTGCGCCCCGCATCCTGGCGCGGATGGATGAGGATGCCGCTGGGGAGGGAGCCGCTTCAGAAATTGTAGCGTTGTCCGGCGCAGTCCGACGGGTACAAGTGCCGGTCGGCAAAGATGTGAACGACTTTTACCTGCTGGCCGGGCGGACCGCCGTACACGATTGGATGGAAGGGAATCTGGAATAGCGAGGGACATGATGCATCACATTCATTTTGAACTACCGAGCCAGCCGCTCACAGAGCGCCAAGTGAGCATTCTCAACTTCATGGACGAGTATCGTCAACAGAACGGGTACGCACCATCTATTCGAGAGATTGGGATAGGAACAGGTATCGCTTCCACCTCAGCAGTCAATTACCAGATCAACCGCCTGGTTGCGGATGGCTATCTTGCCAGAACGAGCGAGGTATCCCGATCTTTCATCTTGCTGGCAGCCGCTTACGAGGTCATCGAGAAACAGCCCCCGGAGGACTGCGAACTATTCGATCTGCGCGCTGAAGTGACAGCCCTGCGGGCTGAGAACAGACGGATACGTGAGCAGTATGAAGCGCGCGTCAAAAGTCTCGAACGGGAGCGCAACCAGCTCTCACAGACACTAGCAATGCTGAAGCACCGGGTAATGACACAGCTTGAGGGTGTTTTTAGTCAGGGATAGGGGAGGACGTGGTTCACCAGGCTGTTTAAGAGTGTAACCTCATTCGAGCCAATCCCTAACCCACTCCTAACGGCTGGCCTATAGCAAAATACGAACATTTGTTTTATGATTTGGGGCGGCCATTTGTTTGATTCTTGTAATGTGAGGCGCGATGTGGATGCAGAACAGTCTGCCCGGTTGGAAGCGCTGCTGACGACTATTCAGCAGCGTTTTGGTGCGGATGCCCTACGGAAGGTGAACGCGCTATCACCGGCTGCTCCCGGTGTCCTGACTGGATTCCCAACGCTGGATGCCGCGCTGGAAGGGGGCGGTATCCCCCGCGGCCAGACGACCGAGCTGCTGGGCAGAGCCACATCGGGCATGACAACGCTGGCTTACAAAATCGTGCATCACGCCCAGGCGCAGGATGCCTACGCCATCTACATCGACCTGGAAGGCACGTTCGACCCGGATTACGCCGCCCGCTGCGGTGTAGCACTGGACCGGCTGTTTCTGGCGCGTCCCGATACCCGTGTGGAAGCATTAGATATCGCCTATGATCTCCTTTCCAGCGCCAGCATTGGGGCGCTGGTGCTCGACCTGGGCAGGACCGTTCCAGAAAGTCGGTTGCTGCGTCGCCTCACGAGCGTACTCTCAAGGTCCGGCTGCATGGTTCTCTTGTTGATCTGGCTTCCAGATGATGTGTCAGCCCCGCTCATGGTTCACAACAGACCCTCGGCCTTGCGGCTGCTCATCGACCGCAAGGCATGGCTCTGTCAGATGGACGACATTGTGGGCTATCAGACAGCGGTCACCGTGCTAAAGGGTCGAACAGGAGTCGGGAAGCAGGTCGAGATTGACATTACATTCGATAGCCTTGTCAATGGAGACCTGACGTGATCGCCTGTATCCGTATACCGTATTTTGCGGCCACACTGGAGATGCTCCAGAACCTTCGAGTGGGAGCTAAACCATTAATCGTTGCTCGTTACAGTGGGGGACGCGGCAGCGTGCGTGCAGTGTGCCGCCGGGCTGAATACCTGGGGGTTGAGGTGGGCATGTCCATGAGCCGGATGTGGGCACTTTGCCCGGAGGCCGACATCGTGATGATGGCACCCAGCCGCATCCGCCAGGCGTTGGACAACCTGCTGGAGATGTTGAGCGATTACAGCCAGTGGCTCGACATGGAGCGCCAGGCCGCCCAAACTGCTGTCCTGTACGTCGACCTGGGCACGCTCAAGCCGCGCGATGGTCAGGCCATCGCCGCGCAGATGCTTCGCCGCCTATGCGCTGACCACGGGTTGGCGTCGTCGGTGGGCCTCGCCGCTGGGAAGTTTCCTGCTTATGCGGCTGCCGCCGCAGCGCCAACCGGCCACATCCAGCTTGTCCCGCATGGCGAAGAAGCCGCTTTCCTGGCAACAAAACCCATGACGCTGCTGCCCCTCGGCAAGGAAACGGCCCGCCGCTTGGCCTTGTTTGGTCTGCATTATTTGGGACAGGTCGCCGCGCTGCCACGCAGCGCGCTCATCGCCCAGTTTGGCAAGCAGGGTGGTACGCTGCACCGGCTGGCATCGGGGGAAGACCAGCGGCGCGTTGGTCAATACAAGCCGAGAGTCGTCGAGCGAGCGACGTATACGTTTGATCGTGCTGTGGATAATCGCCTCATCGTGGATCGCGTGGTCGGTCGCCTGCTGGGTGACCTGACGGGGAAACTGCTCGACCGCAGCCTGACCTGCCGTGAGATGACCCTGATTTTGCGGCTGGACACTCATGCTGTACTTGAGGAGTCTATTCGGCTCCGCGAACCCGTAAGCAGCGCCCTTCCACTTTACCGAGCGTGCCAGAACCTGGTGGGGCGGATGACAATCCGCCGGGAGGTCGAGGGAGTCGAGCTGCTGCTTGGCGGTCTAGCGCCGGTACTGCCGCGCCAGCTTTCGCTGTTCGATGTTATTGAGCAGCGCGACCTGCGTGCCGTGATCCTGGACCTGATCCCCCGCTACGGCGAGGAGCGCTTTTATACGGCAGGTCTGAACGCGCACGCTGCCGGTCTGCCGGAGCGCCGGTTTCACCTGGAAAGTGTCGAGGTCGCATGACGCGCTTATGGGTCAGCGGAACGCCAGTTGAAGTTCAGGTGACAGCCGAGGAGATCGTGCGACTGTTCGTCTGGGAAGGACGCAACCATGTGGTGCAGGGTATGGCGAACCGCTGGCGGATTGATCTCGGTTGGTGGCGGCTGCGCGTGTGGCGCGATTACTTCAAACTCCACACCACGACCGGTCTGCTGGTCATCCTCTATCATGATCTGCTGACCGACCGCTGGTATCTCCAGCGCATCTATGATTGACTACGTTGAACTCCACTGCCATTCCTATTTCAGTCTGCTCGACGGCGCATCCTCACCGGAAGACTTGATTGAAGGCGCTGCCGCGTTAGGCATGGACACGCTGGCCCTGACCGATCATGACGCCGTGTACGGCGCGCCGCGTTTTGTAAAAGCCGCGCGCGAACGCGGCCTACGCCCGATCCTGGGCGCCGAACTCACCCTGAGCGGCGGCCACCATCTGACCCTGCTGGTCCGGGATGAGACCGGTTGGACGAACCTGTGCGCGTTAATAACTCTCGCCCGGAACAACGCACCGAAAGGCGAGGCGCGCCTGCCAGACGGCGCGTTGGAAGCGCACACCGAAGGATTGGTGGCGCTGTCCGGCTGCCGCCGGGGTGTCATCCCGCAGTTGCTGCTGCGTGGCGACCGAACCGGAGCTAGAACCTCAGCACGGCATTATCTGGATGTGTTTGGGCGGGAGAACTTCTGGATCGAACTCCAACAGCATTTGCTGGCGGAGGATAAACATCTCACCAACGAACTCGTTCGCCTGGCCCACGAGGTCGGGGTAGGGTACGTGGCAACCAACAACGTCCACTATGCCCGCGTGGACGGCCACACATTGCAAGATGTGCTGGTGGGTATCCGCCAGAATGCGACACTGGACGAAGCAGTTGACCTGCGCCCCAATTCGGAATTCTACCTGAAATCCGGCCAGCAGCTCGCGCCGCTTTATGCTCGGTATCCCGATGCCTTGACCAATACGCGCCGCGTAGCTGAGCGCTGTCACTTTGACCTGCGCTGTGGATTACAGGAGCTGCCCGCTTTTCCGACCCCGTCGGGGATGAATGCCGATCTGTACCTGCGGCATTTGTGTGATGAGGGTCGGCAATATATTGGTCTATCCGGCGATGTGGAGACGCAGCTCGATTACGAACTGCGCGTCATTCGTGACAGCGGATTATCCAATTATTTCCTGATTGTCTGGGACATCGTGCGCTTCGCCCGTGAGCAGGGCATCCTGTGCCAGGGGCGCGGATCGGCAGCCAACTCGCTGGTGGCCTACCTGCTGGGTATTTCGCCGGTGAACCCGCTGGCGCATGATCTGGTGTTTGAACGGTTTCTATCCAGTGAGCGACAAGTCGTGCCAGACATCGATCTGGATTTCCAGGCGGATCGGCGCGAAGCGGTCATTCAATACGTTTACCAACGTTATGGGCTGGAACACGCGGCGATGGCCTGCACGCTGGTGACCTTTCGCGCCCGCAGCGCCATCCGTGATGTGGGCAAAGCGTTGGGGCTGCCGCCTGACCTGCTCGATCAGGTGACCACGACCCTGGACGTGTATAACCCGCAGCAAATCGCCGAGTCGGCCAGCCTTCAGGATGTGTTAGGCAGTAGAATGGCGGCGCAGACCTGGGCGCAGGTAACAACCCTGTGCCGCCAGATCGATGGTCTGCCGCGACATCTCGGCATTCACAACGGCGGCATGGTCATCACCGGCGCGCCCTTGACTCATCGTGTAGCAACCGAGCCAGCAACCATGATCGACCGCTACGTGGCGCAGTGGGATAAAGAAGGGTTGGAAGCGGTTGGCCTGGTGAAGATTGACCTGCTCGGTTTGCGGATGCTCTCAGCAGTCGCTGAGACGCTTCAGATTGTCGAGCAGATCAGCGGAACCAAACCCGAC
>JAIOHN010000784.1 GCA_019912985.1 Anaerolineae bacterium
GTGTATAGAGATCCATAACAGTCTGTTACATCAGTGTTAAGAATATGACTGAACTCCAAAGAGTAAATCAAGGATTTCTGCTCAACTTCTTGCCACCAACTCTTGATCTGTGTTGCTATATCTTTCTGATTGTCGAGAGACACTACCGGGGCACTACAGCAGTCAACAGCACCAGTTTCCATCTCTGAGAATCGCATCTGAATATGTTCCCAGCTGTCGGGATCACATACCGTATTTACCAAAGAAACATAGATAGCTGGGTGAATTAGTTCCAAGGGTCGCCAAGCGAACTTACCATCCTTATTTGCCAAGAAATCGTAATTTACGCTTGGAAAATCGTATGGTTTCGCCGATTTATATCCTGAAAATCTGTTCCCGTTTAGTACCGTTGCGACATCATTCAGAATCGGTTCAAAGCTGATGTAGCTCGGTATATCTGAGTTGAAATAGCTGCTTCCTTTAAGGAAATGTGTCTTTGCTTCTTCGCTTGAAAGTTCAACTAATTTCTTCATATGCTCAGACCTGAATCTACAATCAGCAACGTCATTCGCCGATTTGTTTCCATTCATTCGTCCTCTCTGTAAAAAGTATTAATCTATGATAACACCAATAGCTAACTTCCATCACTCGAAACTGCCAGTCCCCGGTGCGCTAGGTCACATTGTTGGTCATCTACTATTAATCCAAATCGCAGGTGCATTGTCAGTTACTATCCCCTCTGTGACAATGTGCTGCCTTACAGCCTGGGTATCCACACTGTATACGCCCGATGGTGTACCTGATACATCTACGCCGACCGCGATCAATAGTCCGACCGAAAAAATCTACGACATAGCTTGGTTGCCTGACGGTCGGTTGGCAATTGCTGCCGAAGGTGATCCCGAATCAGATTCTCTTTTGGGGCATTTCTTTTCTTGCTCAGATCCCTGTGCACCTCAGGTTTACTTGTGGAGCGAGCAAACGCTCCTTCAAGTAACATCTAATGATTCTGGCGGGCTTGTGGTGGATGTTCACGACAATGGCAGCATGGTCGTATCTGATTTCGATGGCCTTCGTATATGGGGGATGACAGTATTCGACAGTAGCTTGCAACCTGTCTTTCAATCAGATGGCCCGCATACCATTTCGCGATGGAGCGCAGATGGGAACCTGGCTTACTGTGAGGGAGATGACTTGCTGGTGTGGAATGGTCAGGGTACGAAGCAGCTCAGCAGTAGAACGACTTCTCGGTGGTTGATGGCATCGTCGCCGCCCATGCTTTGTTCAACAGGGTAGCGCAGACGAATATACTTCATGGCACTACCCACGGAGAATCAAACAGGCGACTTTGAAGTCGCCTGTTTTTGTGATGGGCATTATAAGACTCAATCCGAACATCACGTTAGTCTAAACCTCAAAACGTTATTCCTCAAATTTATCGCCTTTCCTCAATACGTCAACATGGAACGCTTCTCGAACCGAGTCTAACTTTGGCTTTGCGGTGATTGGGGAGAGGTTTCGTCTCCCCCAACCACCTTGAAGGCTCGCTGCTCTCGCCAGCAAGACTCCCGTAGGACAGTCTAACACGCTTCCGCGAAGTCCTTGCCAGCACAGCGATTTTCAATCGGTTTGTTGAGTGAAAGAGGAAATGGCAATGACTCGCGTTTTTGTTTTTACCAACCACAAAGGGGGTGTCGGGAAATCGACATCCGCCACCAATACTGCCCTGGGCATCGCAGGAATGCTGCGACGCGCTGGTGCTCCTAATGCTCGTGTGCTATTGATTGATACTGACAGTCAGGCACACGCCACGCTCGTAACAACGGGAACGAAGGATTACGGCGTGGACAACAGTCTGTACACCGTTCTGATGGCAGATCGTCAGAATGCCGCACAGACTCTCCTCAACTGCATCGTCCAATCGACATGGGATGCTGATCTCCATGTCCTGCCTGCCTCCCCGATGCTGGAAGGTGCAGAACGTGAATTGATGGGGATCGCGGGTGCGCCCTACCGTCTGGCTGATCCTTTGAGCCGCATTATTAATCGTTACGCCGCCGTTGTCATTGACACCCGCCCTTCCTTCTCTCTCATGACCGAAATGGGGTTAATTGCCGCGACGGACGCAATTGTCCCCGTCGAACCACGCTACCTTGAGACTGTCGGGTTGATGAGTGTCATTGGCAAAATCAATGACATTCGTGAGGGCTGGCGGCAACCGAACCTGCGGGTCAGCGGCATTCTCGTCACCAAGATGAATTCCCGCATACGGGGACACAATCATCTTTTGGATGAACTCAAAGGTCACAGCGTTCTGGGCAAGCTGCTGCTTGGGGTTGTTCCTGCAAATGAAGCAGTGTCTTATGCCCATCAAAATCACCAGAGCATCTTCAACTACGATCCGAAAGCATCCGCGAGTAAGGCTTACGCTCAGTTCGTGGGCAAGCTGGTGCAGCGTATCGCCAAAGGTGGTGCCTAATGCCACCGAAGAACCAGACCCACCGTATTGATGACCTGCTCGGTAGCGTCACAGAAGAACTGCTGCTGGGCAATCCGCAGCAGTTTGAAGACAAAAGCATCCGTGTAGAGCGCCTCCTGCTGGAGATGGTGCGACCCGATCCAGTGCAGCCACGTCGGGTGCTGCCAGAGCAACTGCACTTCGCTTTCCACAGCAATCGGCTCACACCCACTCAGGCGCTCAAAGAATTGGTTCAACTGGTACAGGTCGCCGCCCGTCAACGGGGGCGACCATTCAATAATGTATTGGAACTACTGCCTAATCCAGATGATGAGGGTGAAGAAGACCAATCGGTTCACCTCTCGCCCGAAGAACAACTCCTGCACGATCTGGTCAACCTTGCCATCACTATCCGTGATGATGGACAGGTCAATCCGCTGACGGTTGTGGATGTCTCACAGGGCGTGACGCAGCAGTTTCGGATTGAGACAGGTGAACGCCGCTACTGGGCGGCATGGCTGCTGCGCGATTTCATCGCTGGCTACAATAGCGACGGGATGATTCCCTGCATCATCATCCCGACAGAACGTTCGTCGGTTTTTCGGCAGGCAAAAGAGAACACCGCCCGTAGCGGTTTATCGGCAATAGCGATGGCACGGCAAGCGGCACTTCTAGTGCTAACAGTGCATGGATACGAAATACCATCTCATGCAGTAACAAACGACTTCTATCGTCAAGCACTTGAACTCGATTTGCGTAGCAAACGCGAGTACACCGAAGCGGTACTCAGCGCGATGGGTGGTATTAAGCGTGGTCAGTTCAGCTATATCAAAGGGCTACTGCGCTTATCTGATGAAGCGCTGGAATTGGCGGATCGTCATGCCATCGAAGAAGGACGCCTTCGCTACGTGACCAATGTGGCGCCTGAGTACCATACGGAGATTGTGCGCCAGATCATCGACTTCAACTTATCGAGCAAACAGGTTAAGGATCTTTGCGCGGGCGACGGGCTTGATGCCGCAGATCGGGATGATGAAGTCGAACATTTGCCAGCCTCAGCGGTAAAGCTGGCGAAAATCACTCAAACCAGTAACACCACATCGGCTCAGGATTTAGCCCAGGCAATGCTGCGACAGGAAGGCGATGCCAGTCTTGCCCGTGCGCGGTTGCAGTCAATGCGAAAGCTGCTCACCGAAGCTGAACGATACCTGACAGGTGATTGAATTTGTTCACACGAGTGAACAATTTTGAGGACTGAACCGATGAGCACTAGAACACGCGCACCACCCTAAAGAATGAAAAAGCCCACTTCACACAAGGCGGGTGGGCGGCAGGCGGATGATACATTGGCGAACTAGACACTCCCAATGTAGCACAACCTCCAATCTCCTGCAACTGATTTTTGAGCTTTCTGTCGTGTTTTCTAACACGACCTTTATTCAGCTTTGCTTATGACCTGGAGGTTTTAAGATGACATTTGATCTGGAGCAGCTACGCTCCCGTATTCCAATTGAGGAAGTGGTCGCGGAGAAATTCGCGCTGAAGAAATCGGGTTCGCGCTTTATCGGCGTGGAGCATGACAGCCTGGTGGTTGTCCCACATACCGGCATGTATTTCTGGAATTCACGCGGCGAACACGGCGACGTATTTGATTTTGTTGGACGGCATCTACTGTCACTCGGCGCGTGGAACAATCGGGACGCGACGCAGTTTATGGAAGTCGTGCGTTATCTGGCGCAGCGTGCGGGGATCACACTGGAGGAAAATATCAATTTTAAGCAGTCATCAGCATGGGCAGAAAGACAGCTTGTCCAGCGTTTGCACGAAACACTGTTGAACACCCCTACCGCGCTCACTTATGTCACCGAGAAGCGTGGTTGGCAGTTGAATACCATCAAAGCCTCACGATTGGGGTTTATGCCGCAGGATAAACGTCCGCTACTGGCTGACCTAAACCTGTCAGACAACTGGCTCACGGTCATACAAAAATTCCCAACCAATATGGTCGTTTACATTCATACGGATCAAGGACGGCTGACTTACCTCAGCGGACGCAGCATTGAAGGCAAAAAACACTACAACCCGCCCCGCGACATCATCGGGGAGCGCCAACCGTACTACAATGACCTGTACCGCCCACAGGCAGAGCAGGTCGTCATCGTCGAGGGTCAGGCGGATGCCATCACCTTTGGGGAGTGGGGTATCGCAGCGGTTGCCATCGGCGGAATGCAGGCAGCTGATGAGCTGCTGAACCGATTGAAAACGCACCCTCGCCTGTTCGTCGCACTGGACAATACCGACGATGCCCGCGCCAAAAGCCGCAGTCTTGCGCTGACGCTGAAAGGCGAAACCTATCTGCCCACGCTGCCCGGCGATGTGAAAGATGTCAACGAATGGCTGCAAAAGGGTGCTGTCGCTGACGATGCGCTGACACTCCTCAATAAGGCAGAAAGCTGGCTGGCAGTGGAAGTTCATCACGTCGCCAATCTCGAAGGTCTGGAACGACAGGATGCTATCCGCGGGTTATTCACCTGTGCCAGCGGACTCGATGACTTCGCGCTGGCGGAGTTCAAGAACCTGATGGCGAAGCTTGGGGTGAAGGGACGCACCTTTGCGGAGATGTATAAAGCGGCTCAATCGCAGAAGGAAAAGACAGAAGGAGAGGACATGCCCGAAGTGTTAAGCGACAGTATCCCGATTTTGTCCCCGGCGCTGGGTTTTCGTCGAGATGTAGCGATGGTCACGGTGTCTGTGATTGAGCGCACCAAAGGCAATAAACTGAATACGCAGCCTTATCTCGTCACCAGCACCCGCGAACTGCGCCGCCTGTCCGACGAACAGATTATCACCATCAGCGATCAGGAAGTCGCTCTGAAAGTGATCCCCGACGGCTCTGAATTCCTGATGCGCTGGCGCTACAGCGACATTCGCCGTTATCTGGATGGCGAAACGATTCAGCCTGGCGCAGTGTTTGCTGCCATCCACGACCTGTTCAAGACCTACGTCGATTTCCGCTCCGACATCGAGAGCCGCCTGCTGACGCTGTGGACAATCGGCACCTACTTCTACACCATGTTTCCTGCCTACCCCTATCTGGCATTGAATGGACCCAAGAACAGCGGCAAAAGCACCGTGATGCGGGTGTTGCAGCCACTGGCGTTCAACATGATTACCACCTCCGACCCAACAGGTCCGAGCATGTTTCGACTCATTCATCAGACCAGCTGCACCGTCGGGATTGATGAAGCCGAACGCTACCACAATCCGAAAGACCCCGGAATGCAGCAGATTCGCCAGTTACTCAACAGCGGTTATAAGCAGGGAATGCCTGCGATCCGCGTCACAGGCGATGACCTGAAGCCGCAGGCATTTGATGTGTATTCACCCAAGATTCTGGCAGCCATCATGGGACTGGAAGACATCCTCGCCAGCCGCTGCATCGCTATCCCGATGCGCCGCACCACCCGCAAAATGCCGTCATTCCCACCGGATTTCGACGGCGCATTTCTTCGTCACCAACTCTATATACTGGCACTGACGCACTTTCAGGTGGTGTATCGCAACTACTTTGAGCGTCCTGAACTCCATAAGCTCCACAACCGCTCCGGTGAACTGTGGTCGCCGCTGGTCGCGCTGGCAGCCTTCTTTGAAGAGCAGGGTGAAGTGGTCGGACTGCTGGATGCCATCTCTAATGCGGCAGAATGGGATGAGCAGATTAGCGAGGGTAAGTCGCTCAGTGAACGCGAAGAAGCAGTCTTACAGGCACTGGAACTGCTCACCCGTAACTCAGATGAAATCGTCTGGGTGAAGGGGACGGACTTGCGCGAGAAGATTCGCAGTTTGCTGGGTCAGTCCACTGATGAGATGGGTAATGCTCAGTGGATCGGGCATATCTTGAAGCGATTGCAATTGATTGACCAGTCCCGGCGCAAGCACCATGTCGGCGGCAAGCTCTATGCTATCGAGCGCCGCGAAGTACTGGACATGATGCAGCGTTATGATGTCCCACCCATTGAAAACGGAACCTCAAAATAACCGATCAAAGTGGTCAAACCGGTCAACCGGTCAGCATCCCTGATCGGTTTGACTGGTTTGACAGGCTTGACTGGTTTTTCAGCCAGGATAAACGTGATAGACGTTCATTCCGGTTGAACCTAACGGAGCGTATC
>JAIOHN010000785.1 GCA_019912985.1 Anaerolineae bacterium
CCCGAAGATAGAGCCAACGTTGAACTGCGCTGGATTGCTGACGATAAAGAATTTATCGCGAAAAAGGCAGCAATTGTGCCACTCCGGCTGAATCAGACTACCATTGGCGTGCTGTGTGTGGGGCGTTACCAGGGTGAATCGTTCACCTGTTCGGCGCTTATTGGCTTGGGTAACCTTGCCGATCAAGCCGTCATTGCCATTGAACATGCGATGATGACCGCACGCCTTCAATCACTTGCTGTCACTGAGGAACGTTCGCGCATTGCCCGTGAGATGCACGATGGCCTGGCCCAACTTCTGGGCTATCTTGGTCTGCAGACACAAACGCTAGAAGCCCTTGTGAAGCAGGGGGATTCTGAGGCCGTGCTGCAAGAGTTAAAACAAGCGCGTGCCATGATCAAATCTGCCCAGGCCGATGTCCGTGAAAACATCCTCTCGCTGCGTACCACGCTGGCTGGCGAAACTACCTTGAGCGAAGCGCTGCAGGCATATGTTGAGGAATTTGGTATTCAAGCCGGGGTCATCACTCAGTTTGTGAATGACACAGCCCCGACTCCTTGCCTTTCCCCGCTGGCTGAAACCCAGTGTGTGCGGATTGTGCAGGAGGCGTTGACGAATATCCGCAAGCACGCTCATGCTGAGCATGTCTGGGTCGATATGGCCGAGCAGGCTGGCTATCTGTCCATCACTATAACCGACGATGGAATCGGTTTGCAGGGAGGAACAGCTTCACGGCGACACTTTGGCTTGCAAACCATGCACGAGCGTGCACAGAGCGTTCAGGGCTCATTTGTAATCGAATCGACCCCAGGGCAGGGCACCCGTATCACGCTCAATTTACCACTTATGTCATGAGGGAATCATGTTACCGTTACGTGTTATCGTTGCTGATGATCACCGCCTGTTTCGTCAGGGGTTAATTGGACTGATGAAGACCAGGCGTGATCTGGTCACTGTGATTGGCGAGGCTTCCGGCGGACGCGAAGCCGTCCAAATGACACGCGATCTAAAGCCAGATGTTGTGCTCATGGATATTTTTATGCCGGATGGTGACGGCCTGGAAGCAACAGCCTGTATTTGCGAGAAATTTTCCGATGTCCATGTTGTCATGCTGACCTCTTCTGAAGACGAAGAACATATCTACCGTGCGATTCAGCTCGGTGCGGCTGGTTATTTGCTCAAAGATCTTGATGCCGAGGAGTTGTTTAATCTTTTGATGGGTGTGGAGTATGACGAAGTGGTCATGACTCGTGCCGTGGGTGCGCGTCTGCTGCGTCGCATTGGCAAACCACACTCAGAGCATGACGGATTAACCGATGAACTCACAGAGCGGGAAATCGAGGTGCTGCGCCTTGTGGCTCAGGGAGCTAGTAATCCGCAAATCGCCGAATCACTGGTAATTTCCATCAATACAGTCAAGGTTCATCTGCGCAATATTCTGGAAAAACTGTGCGTTGAAAACCGCACTCAAGCTGCTGCCTATGCAGTGCGCTGCGGTCTGGCACCCTCGCAAGACCAAAATCACCCGATCGGGTGATATGGGTTACCTCACCAGGAGTATGCCTCCACTAACACTCTGACTTATGCTAGAGACAGTAATGAAAGTCTAACGAAAGGCTTTTCTAATGATTCTCTGCTCAATGTCGTGGAGGATACGCGATGAGCGATAATGAATTCCTCAAAGACCTTGTCACTGATACAGTGATGACACGCCGCAGCTTTATGAAATGGAGCGCGGCACTGGGTGGTACTGCTGTGTTAGCTGCCAACGGGCTTGAATTCGCCCAGGCAGTGCGTGATGTACCACCAACCCCCGATGAAATCGTCTGGAGCGCCTGTGTGGTGAACTGTGGCAGTCGTTGCCCTTTGATGTTACATGTCAAAGATGGCACGGTGGTGCGGGTTGATGCCGATAACACTGGCGATGATGTCTTCGGACAGCACCAGGTGCGGTCGTGCGTTCGTGGCCACTCGGTTCGCCAGCGCATTTACAATCCAGACCGCCTTAAATACCCGATGAAGCGTGTGGGGCAACGTGGTTCGGGCGAGTTTGAACAGATTACATGGGAAGAGGCATTTGACACGATTGCCGATAAGCTTAAAGAGCTTGTTGAGAAATATGGTAATGAGTCAATTTACCTTAATTATGGTACGGGTACGCTCGGCGCTACGGTGGCCAAATCCTGGCCTCCAGCAGCGACCCCCATTGCACGATTGATGAATACCTATGGGGGTTACCTCAATCACTACGGTGACTATAGTGCTGCGCAGATTGAATCAGCACTCCCACTTACATTCGGTAGTTCTTGGGTTACCAACAACAGCATCGAAGATATCGTCAATAGCAAGCTCATGGTCTATTTTGGAAACAACCCAGGCGAGACTCGTATGAGCGGCGGTGGCATGATTTATGCGCTCCAACAGTACAAGAAACAGAGCGGAGCCAAGCTAATTGTCATTGATCCACGTTATACAGATACGGCGATGACGGTTGCCGATGAATGGGTACCGATTCGCCCAGGTACGGATAGCGCACTCATCAGCGCAATAGCTTACGTGATGATCACCGAAGATTTGCATGATCAGGAATTTCTGGATACCCATACGATTGGCTTCGATAAAGACCATATGCCAGAGGGCTATGAACGCGAAGACAGCTATAAGGATTACACCCTGGGTACGGGTGCGGATAAGACCCCGAAAACACCTGAGTGGGCTGCGCCTATCACTGGAATACCCGCAGACAAAATCGTTCAGCTTGCACGTGAAATCGCGTTAACTAAGCCGGTTTACGTGACCCAGGGTTGGGGTCCACAGCGGCAGGCGAATGGTGAACCCACTTCACGAGCGATCCCGATGCTGTCGATTTTAACTGGTAGTGTCGGCGTACATGGTGGTAGCACGGGTGCGCGCGAGTCCGGCTATGGTATCGGCACAGCAGGCTTCCCCACGCTGGAAAATCCTGTGCAAACATCCATCTCTGTTTTCAACTGGCCGGATGCCATCAAACGGCCCACAGAAATGACCGCTCTCTCCGATGGTGTAAAAGGCAAGGACCGGCTTGAAGTGCCGATCAAATTTATCTGGAACTATGCTGGTAATGCCCTGATCAATCAACACGCTGATATTAACGGCACAGCGGCGATGCTTCAGGACGAATCGCTGGTGGAAATGATTGTCGTGATCGATTGCCACATGACTCCGAGCGCACGCTTTGCCGACATTCTGCTGCCGGACACGACTAATTTCGAAAAGACCGACATTACGACCAATGGTGATACGGGCAGCCAGGGCTATGCTATCTTTACAAGCCAAGCTGTCGAGCCGATGTTCGAATGTATGCATGTGTATGATATGTGTACAGGTATTGCGGAAAGGCTTGGTGTAGCTGACGAGTTCACGGAAGGTAGAACGGTCGAGGACTGGTTGCACTACGTTGTTGATCAAACACGTGAGAGCAACCCGGACTTCCCAGACTATGATGCATTCAAGACAATGGGCATCTACAAGGTGACCAATCCTGGTGAACCTTATGTGGCCTACAAGGAATTCCGTGAAGATCCCGAAGCAAACCCACTGCCAACACCGTCTGGAAAGATCGAGATTTTCTCAGCTGCGTTGTCAGACATCAGCAAGACCTGGGAACTGCCTGAAGGTGATGTAATTACGGCACTGCCTGAATATGTCGAGACGTGGGAAGGCGTTTCTGACCCGAAACGTGCTGATTTCCCACTTCAGCTAATCAGCGCACATTATAAGCAACGCACACATTCCACTTACGGCAATGTACCCTGGATGATTGAAGCCGCACCGCAAGAGGTATGGATTAACCCGGTCGATGCCGCAGCACGTGGTATTCAACATGGCGATATGGTTCATGTTTATAATGACCGTGGGCGTACGCGCGTTGCCGCTAAAGTAACCAATCGCATCATACCTGGTGTTGCTCACCTGAGTGAGGGTGCCTGGTATACACCGGATGCAGACGGCGTTGATCAGAACGGTTGTGTCAACATTCTGACGAAATATCATCCTTCGCCGCTCGCGAAAGGTGATCCCATGCATACCAATCTGGTCGAGATCGAGAAAGCGTAGGTAGATCAGCATGGCTAAACAATATGCATTTCACTTTAATTCGAACCTTTGCACCGGCTGCAAGGCCTGTCAAGTTGCCTGCAAAGATAAATGGGATCTCGATGTAGGCATTACGTGGCGGCGTGTTGCCGAGTATAGTGGCGGTGAATGGACACAGAACGAAGATGGCACGTTTTCGCAGAACATCAGCGGCTATTACGTGTCTGTCGCCTGCAATCACTGCCAGAATCCACAGTGTGTTGATGTATGTCCAACGGGAGCAATGCACAAGAACGAAGAAGGTATCGTCATGGTTGACGATACACTCTGCATTGGCTGCCGTTACTGCGAATGGGCATGCCCCTACAGTGCACCTCAATTTGACGAAACGCGGGGCGTCATGACCAAATGTAACTTCTGCTACGATGCCCTGGCTGAGGGTGGGTCCCCGGCTTGTGTCGCTGCCTGTCCGTCGCGCGCCCTTGAATTTGGTGAACGTGAAGAACTCGAAGCCAAGTACGGCACGGTTCATGAGGTTGCACCTCTACCCAGTGCGGATATTACTGATCCTTCGCTCGTCATCACGCTGCACCGCAATTCTGCTCCAGTTGGCGCGGGTCCGGTTGCGAACCCAGAGGAGGTTTAAGTCATGAACCCGAATGAGTGGGCACTCGTCGTTTTTACAGTCGTCATGCAAATGGCGGTTGGTTCATTCGTGATCCTGGGTGGTGTACACTTTTTTGCCAGTCGTCGTCATGGCGTTGAGCAGGCAGACAAGTTAAGTGACCGCGCGTTGATTGCGATTGGTCCCGCTGTCGTTTTCGCCCTGATCGTAACGCTCTTCCATCTTGGTAACCCAATCAATGCGCCGCGCGCGATTAGCAATCTGGGTACTTCCTGGCTTAGCCGTGAGATCGCCCTGTCGCTGGCATTCAGTATTGTAGGAGCGGTTTTCGCCTTCATGCAGTGGCGCAAGATTGGCACACCTGCAATCCGTAATGCGATTGCATTGATTAATGCAGCCATAGGATTGGTGCTGGTCTATGCGATGTCGATGGTTTATCGTATCCCAACCGTACCATCCTGGGACAGCATCGCAACCCCGATAAGCTTCTTCATCACGACCTTCTTGCTAGGATCTCTGGCAATGGGTGCAGCCTTTGTCGCTAACTACTGGTATTTGCGCCGCAAAGGAACCGATTCTTGAGAAATCTACTACAACATGCTGGCGACTTCGCTGCGATGGATCGCGCTCATATCAGTTGCTTTGCTCGGCTTGCAACTGGTGGTACTGCCACTTTACATAGCGCAATTGGCCAGTTCTGCCAATCCTGAAGCGGTTGCCAGTGTTGATCTGATGTCACAGCAGCACGGTCCTATCCTGGCACTACGTCTGATCCTGCTCTTCTTTGGGGCGGGGCTGTTCTCAGTCTTTATCTACGCGATGGCTGACAGCGAAACACGCGTCCGCGTGATGGGCAATATCGCCTATCTTGCCTTCGCCCTGGTGCTGATTTCTGAAATTCTGGGACGTTATCTGTTCTACGTGTCAATGGTTAGAATCGGCATCTAAAATCGGGACAAATTGCAGTCTTCAATAAAGACAAGCAGGTCTACATTAAAAGTAAGTCAGCGCGGGAGGGTTTATACCCTCCCGCTTCTGTAGTGACTTGAATATAGAAAGGCCAAATCCATGCATGACCAAGCCGCGATATGGGTTGCTCACCAGCTGGCGTACACTTTTTTGAGTAAGGTGTACGGTGAAGCACCCTCGATAGAATTTCTCCATACCCTTGTCGAAAACGATCTTTTTGAGGACTGGCCGCTTGAAGCTGATCAGGCCGCATTGCAAACCGGTCTGTCGATCCTGCGCGAATTTGCTCAACAGTGGGACGACACTCAGTTTACGACTCTCAAGCGTGACTATGCCCGTTTGTTTGTGGGGCCTGGGCATCTGCTAGCGGCTCCCTGGGAATCGGTTTATCGCAGCCCCGACCACATCATCTTTGACGAGCAGACTCTACAAGTGCGAGCTTATTATCAGCGATTTGGAATGCCCAATCCGAAACAAAATGTTGAGCCGGATGATCATTTCGGGTTAGAGATGGGCTTTATTGCTCACCTGTCCGCGTTAGCACTGGCGGCATTACAGCACGAAAATGATGCATTACTGGCGCAGACCACCCAGGCGTTGCAAACTTTCCTGACTGACCACGTGCTCTGCTGGAGTTCAGCGTTTCTAAATGATGTTCAGAACCACGCCCGGACTCCCTATTACCAGGGTGTTGCGCAGCTCACTGCGGGCTGCCTGGCGTATACCGCTAAATCGTTGAATATTGTATTGCCGGTGGTTTGACCATGAATCTGGTGCAACTCGCACTGACCGTCGAAAAGCTGACAAAGGAATCGCCGCCAGTTACAGTTGATCCGATGCTTTGTCTCCACAGCCGGAACAAAAACGCGACCTGCGATATATGCGTCCGCGCCTGCCCAGTTGGTGCGATCCAGCTCGATGGCAAGCCAGAAGTTGATACCGAAGCCTGTATTCGCTGTGGTTTATGTTTGCACAACTGCCCAACGGGCGCATTTGAAGGTCGCAACAACACATACCGGTTGCTGCGCTGTGCTGAGCAGCTCGTTGATCGCGAGGTGATCGAGGTGGCGTGCAGTATGCATCCCACACCAGCTATTGGAGATGGCGGTGTTGATGCCGTGATTGTCACTGATGGCTGTCTCTCTGCGTTAGGCCCTTCGGCTTATGCAGGGTTGCTGGCGCTTGGCGTTGGGCAGGTGCGTGTTCGATTAGATGCGTGCGCCCAATGCCCGCTGGCGATGTTGCAACCGCACATCCAAAAAACACTATCAGATGTGGAAGCATTGCCTGGTGTCGAAGGGCGTGTTGACGTGGCCGCTGTGCCGCAGCGAACGAAAAAACGTACGGTCTTTTCCGTCAAAAATCCGCCAATGTCGCGGCGCGGATTCTTCAAGAAGCTTTCCCGACAGGATGTTACTTCGGCTGCCGATATTGCCCCTAATGATGTGGAGCATGTCGAAGGGCAGCACGCTCCACGTGAGCGCCAACAACTGCTCAATGCCCTGCGTGTTATTGCTCCACCTCAAGCGCCGGTTGCGGGTGAGGGTTTCACGCATTTCTCGATTTCGTCGGATTGTACCGCCTGTGCGGTATGCGCACGCGTTTGCCCTACGGGCGCGCTTCAATTCGAGAAACAGGAAGATACTTTCCAGATTACGTTTGCATCTGGCGATTGTGTCGACTGCGGTTTATGCATGAGCTATTGTGAGCCTGGTGCGCTTCAGGAGGATGGTCTGCCTATCGTTCAGGAATTGGTGGATTCAACACCGGAACTGCTGCACGCTGGTGAGCTTCATCGGTGTAGCAGGTGCGGGATGCCGTTTGCTGGCGATTCGCAGAACGGCTTATGCCCTGTCTGTGCTTTTCGGCGCAACAATCCTTTTGGCCGCAGAGTGGTATCATCGTCGTAAGTATTTGATTTCTCGCGTTACGGCTTTTCCTCGAACGCTATATGAAAACCGGCTAAGTTCATCTTGACTTGTTCTGAGTCGCCGGGATAAGATTCGGATCCTCGTAAATCCCCTCTTTCTTTAAAAGGTAGAGCATTGTCATGATGCCGAGAAATCCGTGTCAAAGCTGTGGTGCGTGCTGTGCGTATTTTCGAGTATCTTTCTATTGGGGCGAAGTTGAGCCCAATTTAGGTGGAACTGTACCTGCAGAACTCACCAGCAAACTGGACGATTTTCGCGTTTGTATGCAAGGCACCGATCAGAAACAGCCTCGCTGCACGGCACTCTCGGGTATTGTTGGCGAAGCTGTGAACTGCGAAATCTACGAAAATAGACCCTCTCCCTGCCGTGAATTTGGCGTAGAATGGATTGCTGGTGTGCTGACATTTGTTCCAGCAGATTTGGAGCGCTGCACATTAGCCCGCGCCCGCTGGGGATTGCCGCCGCTGTTGGATCAGCCGCGTGATCCGTTTCTTCCGGATACGCCAGATTCGCCTCACAAACAGATCAGTTAGACCGAAACTTCGCTTTCCAGGAACGACAAATAATCTGTAGTTTTCTTGTGTAGGGACCTCATTTATCCACTTTAGTGTCGGGTGAGCATATCTTCGTGGGTGCATCGTGTGGTTTAGACGCATGCTATACTGAGCGAGGATTCTCTGCCCATCGATGGAAGCATGAAGTAGTATGGGGATCTAATATCGCTTATGCTGGTGCAGCGCAATTTTATCTAACGAAAACGAAAGGCGAAGGAAGATCAAATATGAAACGTCTACTTTTGCTCTTGAGTCTGATTGTAGCGCTGGGAGCATTCCCGGCGTTGGCGCAGGAATCGGTGACCCATGCCGTGACATTTGACGGCTTCAGCTTCAATTTTCCCGATTCGCTTGCGACTAATGTGAATATCACTCAGTACGCGGGTGATCCGACCACAGTAGAACAGCCCGGTGGCCCAGAGGTGCGGCATACACAATTCGATCTTTACAATGGCTCTATCGCTCAGGGAACCTACGGAAGCGCTGGGACAGTGAATGTCTACCGACTGGCGGATTTCGCTGGTTATGATCTGGCACAGCAGCAGGTCAATCTGTTGCAATCGCTGCTGACACAGCGCCCCGATCTAGCGCAGTACATGATGGCTGACATGACCTCGGAGGCGAGTAATCTGCCGTTTCTCCCTGTCGCGCCCGGTTCACAGGTAATTCGCGCTCGGGCAAGCTATGTGGACACATCGAGCTTTCAGGGTGTGAGCTATATCACACTCTACAGATTGGATGTGGCCCCTATTATTGGCAGCGAGTTCCGTTATACGTTTCAGGGAATCAGCAGCGATGGGACGGCTTATGTCGCTGCAAACTTTGCGCTGAACACAGGCCTGTTTCCAGCAGAGGTAGGCCAGGATTTTGACTTGGATGCTTTCTCGGAGCAGTTCGAGGGATACCTGAATGAAAGTATGGGGACCTTGAATAATGCGACGCCAGAAGATTTCGCGCCATCACTGACCGCACTGGACGCTCTGATCCAGTCATTTAGTTTTGCAGCGGGAAATGCACCTAATGTCCCGCCGACACCTATTCCTCAGGTCACGCTCACCCCTACGCCTTCATCAATGGGTGGTCTGGCTGGCCGCGTGTGGCAGCTGGTTTCCTACGGCAATCCAGATGAGCTGCAACCAGCACTCGAAAACGTGCCTGTTACGTTGGAGTTCGATGAGGCAGGTGTTGCAGGCAGCGCAGGCTGTAACTCCTACAGTGGCGATTTCCAATTTGACAACACGACCATCATCATTGGCACCATTGTCTCGACAATGATGGCCTGTGAGGAACCAGTCATGGAGCAGGAGAATGCTTATCTGAGTTCACTTCAGTCAGCCACTAGCTATCAGATTGACGGTAGCCAACTTCAGCTTACCTACGATGGAGGTTTCCTCAACTTTACGGCACCCTAAGTAATGGTGATCTCCTGTTTTTAACATTCCATAGATAATCTCTTAGAGGCGGAACAGTCCGCCTCTATTTATTTGTGTAATTAATGGCTCGTGTTGTGAGGTTATGCGCAGAGGGGGCATCATAAAAGTGGCAACGAATTTTGATTGAACGGAGAAGCAACAGTTTGCTCCTCCAGACAAGTTGTCAGATATGGAACACAAAAGGGACTACCTTAGAAAAGGTAGTCCCTTGTTTTGGACTGGATTAAACGCTCAATAGAGTTGGACTAGCGATTCACCAGAGTAACGGCGCTCGCTTGCATACCCTTCTTGCCCTGCGTAATCTCGAATTCCACCGCGGCACCTTCGTCCAATGACCGGAAGCCTGAGGTCTGAATTTCCGAGTAGTGGACAAAAAGATCATCGCCACCTTCTTGGGAAATGAAACCAAAGCCTTTTTCGGCGTTGAACCACTTTACTGTGCCTTGTTTACGTTCTGCCATTTTGTTCGCTCCTGAATAACTGGTTCTGCCATAGTTTCCATAACACACGCATTGCCCAATTATTACAGGATCAAAATGCCGTGAGGGGAGAGAACAATTGAATTCCCACAGACAAACCACACTCTGACGTGTTGTGTTGTAAGTTTATATCGTCTTCTCACTTGGGGATCTATGGGTGCCTGACCACTGCACCGATGTGACTGAGACTTTATTGTCTCTTGTTTTCACATTGCCAGATAAGCATAACATCCTTGGCTTTGATAAACCAGGGTTAATTTTGGACGAATGTTTGCTCAGGAAAAAGGGTTTCTTACTGTAATCATTTAACTGTCTTGAGGCGATGTCAACCTGAGCACTAATTTACAGCCGGTCAAAATGATGCTATACTTAATTTATTAAGAGGGTACTTTCAAAGATTTTGTCTGTTTAGTTGAGTGGTTACCCTTATATCCCCTCTAGCTCAGGTTTGATGATACTCTTAAATCTCTGCTTCTGGTTATCAATGAGATTGAGTTATCTCCCAATCACCAAACTAAGCCTCAACTACTGGATCGTCAATTCTTCTCACACTTCGGATGGGTTGGAGTTGGGGATGTCCGTAGTGATAATGTATGAAAGATGAATGGTCAATCGTGTGACCTTACTCGGCACAAAACTTAGCAGTCTAAATCATATCCATAGCATTTGGTTATTCAATAACTATCTTAGAGTAACCTATGTGGCTTCTGACTGGCTTGTGGTTTGGGATCACCGCCAAAACCCACCAGAACGTTATGACTTTAGGGCAACTGGCGATCACGAGGCGGTTTGCAGGCTAGCTGCGGATCAACTTCAGAAATTGGCACCGCACTACCGCGAGTAGTTTTCGTCATTTCCAAGAAGTAAAAGCGCTTTGTAATGGCTTGGCATTTTGCCACGCCAGTTATGATGCTGAGGCAGGCGGCTAAAGTAGCTCAGATGTGTGTCGTGGCGTATATGAACAGAAAGTTGTGATAAATGAATCTTGAAGCAATCTCTCAAAAACAACTAAGTGCGTTGGAGCAGCAGGTTAGACAACTTTTGATTGGGCTGCGAAAAGCGAAACTTGATAACGAGCCGCTCGTGGCATCTCTCCAGCAGCTTGAAGAAAGACTTGGACAAGTCCGGCGCGAACGATTTGATGCAGCTAACTCAGAATATCACACCTATTGATTAGCGCCCAACATTATACAACCATCGCCAGTCAGGGTCTCTCTACTGCTTGAGATCCTATATGCTAATGCCACTGTTTCCCTGGCATCAGCCATTTACCTCTATTGAGAAAGCAAAATGCATGCCTACTACTGTGTTGCATCTTCAAAAACAGTTTAAGTTGACTTTTGTTGAGGATTTGCCCGAAGCGATGGTCGAAGTGACCCAAAACGAATACTGGTTGCGCTGCTGCCCCCTCTGTGGTTGTACACACCAGGTCGTAACAGACGATGAGAAGCTGCCATATACTCCTCTATGTCAAACGGTCCCCCTTATCTACAAATCACAACAAACAATCTGGCGCAAACTTTACCCTGATGTAGCCAAATATACCTCCGTACATCTCACTATAAAGCAAGGTAAAGGCCGTTCGTAACTCAAGTTTACTGTGAAGCAGGCAACTAGCCCGGTGTCGGAGTGGAAATGTCAGGGTTTGAGATCACTTGCATAAACAAGAACGCCCAGGGTCTTATCGTAAGAATCGGCGGTGATGGCTGGAGTTTTAGTGTACACGATGCCAT
>JAIOHN010000786.1 GCA_019912985.1 Anaerolineae bacterium
CGCGACTCCGCCAGCCGTATCAATGTGATTTTTCCCTATATGTCTTACAGCCGCTCCGACAAAAAGGATCAGCCACGGGTGGGTATCGCCGCTCGCTTGCTGGCTAATATCATCGAGGTGGCTGGTGCGGATCGCTACATGACGATTGACCTTCACGCCGGGCAAATTCAGGGCTTTTTCAACATCCCTGGCGATGTGCTGACCGCCTTCCACCTGTTGAGTGATTACATCCAGGATAAGGAAATTGAAAATCTGGTGGTCGTCTCCGCAGACCTGGGCTTTGCCAAAAAAGGACGCAACTGGGCCGAAAAATTGAGTAAGCCGCACGCCATTGTTGAAAAGCGGCGGGTGGATAATGCCGAGCGGCCTGAAGCAATGTCGATCATCGGGGATGTGCGCGGCAAAAATGTGCTGCTGGTAGATGATGAAGTGCTGACTGCTGGCAGCGCCTGTAACGCTATTGATGCACTGCGTGAACATGGTGCGCAGGATGTGTATTTTGCCTTCACCCACTGTTTGATGTCCGATAAAGCCTATCAACGGTTGAGCAGGATGGATCTGAAGGAGATTATCTGCACCAATACCATCCCGGTGCCGGAGGAGAAACGCCTGCCAAATATGACAGTGCTTTCCGTCGCGCCGCTGCTGGGCGAAGTCATCCTGCGGGCGCACGCCGGTCGCAGTGTCGGTGAGTTGTTTAACGAGTAACTCAACCTTGATCGAAACTGAGAGCACAAAGATCTCGCTGCGGGCGGTGATCTTTGGCGTTGCGGCGTTTACGCTCGTCTCATTGGGGATGATCGCCTTCCTTGAGTGGATTGGTGTCGAGCGGCTTCATGATGTGATTCAGGCCGCCGGGCCTCTGGCTCCACTGGCCTACATTCTATTGAAGATCCTCACCAACGTGATCGCCCCACTCAGCAGCGGGCCGATTCAGCTCTCGTCAGGCGTACTGTTCGGATTATGGCCGGGGGTATTCTATTCCCTGATCGGCGAGGTTGTTGGCGGTACGATCAATTTCTGGCTGGCGCGGCGCTTTGGCAGGCCAGTTGTGCGGCGTTTTGTCGGCCAGGGTGGTCTCCAGCGTGTGGATGAATTCACCGCGCAGCTTGGTGGCTGGCGCGCGTTATTGTATGGCCGCCTGTTCCTGTTTTCCTTCTACGACTTTATCAGTTACGCCGCTGGTTTTACGCAGACCATTACCCTGCACCAGTATTTGCTGGTTTCGGTGCTGGCGGGATTTATCCCCTCATTTCTCAATGTGGCCGTCGGCGTGACCCTGATCGAAAACCGCGATGCGGTATTCGCCATTTATGCCGGGATCGCACTGCTGTCCGTGCTGCCGCTGCTCATCCGTCATCTGATCAAGCGGCGTCAGTCTTCGCCACTGGTTTGAGCGCGTCTGGCAGAGTTTGGTTGGTGAACCAGGCGCGGATCATCGCCGTAAAAAGGTCTGGTTTTTCAATATTCCAGGCATGGCCGACACCCGGCGCGATTCGTCCGGTTGCATGTGGCAGATGGGCGACAATTTCGCTGACTGAGCGCCGGACGAGCGCCACTTCATTTTCCCCGGCGACGACCAACACCGGTCGCTCAAATTGCTCGATGTGCGGTGGCAGGTGAAAAGGGGATGCCTCGCGGGTGCCGCGCACAAATGCTTCAGGCGTAAGCTGGCTGGCGCTCTGCTGGAAAGCGGGTAAGTATTCCTCCGGGATGTGGAGCGAACGAAAGCTGGCAGCACTCACGCGCCTGGACTTCAACATCGGCACCATGAGTGGGGCCAGCACACGTGATATAGTCAGGTAAATGTGTGGCAGGCAGGCGATACCGCTGATGAGGGCATGATCCACGGTTTCCGGCGCGCTCGACATCAGATGCAGCGTAAGATAACCACCGACGGAGAGGCCGACGACATGCGCTCGGCCTCCGTGAGCGCGCTGGCGAATGATCTCTGCAAGCTGTGAGGCGATCTCAGCCATCGACCGCCATTCCACATCAGCGCTGCGGTCGTGTCCCGGTAAATCAACGACCATGCAGTGGAAATCTGAGAGTG
>JAIOHN010000787.1 GCA_019912985.1 Anaerolineae bacterium
GTGTTAAAGCGCCCGTGCATTTCGATGAGAATATCGACTTCGGGGCCGACCGCATCATAGACCGCTTCGACCAATGAGATGACATGATTCTTTTCGGCGCGGTCCAGTTCATAGAAGCCCGCACCAAAGGGGTCGAATTTCAGGCCCTTGTAACCTTTGGCAACCACTTCTTTGGCGGCCTGGTGAAATTCCTCCGGGGTTCGTTCGACGCGATACCAGCCGTTGGCATAGGCTTTGATCTTGTCACGGACCGCGCCGCCTAAAAGCCGGTACACCGGCTGTCCCAGCGCCTTGCCCATAATATCCCAGCAGGCGACTTCAATCAGGGCCAGACCAGTCATCACGATCTCGCCTACGCGCCCATAATCCTCGCGCATCAGGCGGTGGACCAGTTTTTCGATCTCGAACGGATCGCTGCCCAACACTAAACGGGGGATCACTTCTTCCAGATAGCCGAGCATAGTATCTGTCCGCTGGAGCGGGCGGGCTTCGCCAACGCCGTACAGCCCTTCATCGGTTTCGACTTTAACAAATAACAACTCGCGCCAGGGTGTCCCCATCACCATGGGGGTCACTTTGCTAATTTTCATTCGGGATTCTCCAAAAAAATAAGCGGCAATAAGTAGAATCATGCCGCATTATGCGATTGATGCAATATCCGCTTGTGTGGTCAGGATTGCCTGCGCTGGAAAAGCCGGGCTTCGCTGAGGACGAAATCGACGGTGGCGGCGATCGTCGGGTCGGGCGCAGTGCGCGGCGGCAGCGGCTGCCAGCCATGCCCGCTGAGTGCCAGCTTACCATTGCCATCCGCGCTGTCGATGTGCGCGATCCCCACCTGTCCCTGCTCAACGGAGGCTAGTTGCAGTGTGCGGCCTTCAAGCCGGGTGCGATCAGCGGGAGTGAGGTGAATATGCAGCAGCTTATCGGTGGGGTGCGAAGTGGCCTGCGCGGTGATCCACATTTCATGATCTGACCAGGGCGTGTGCTCATCCACCAGCGCCATGTTCATCAGGTTGGCATCAAGCCTTGAACGGCCCTCCTCGGTGAGAAAGCCGCTGACATTGGCCGCCTGATAGCCCATCGCATCGAGCACGATCAAGGCTGAGCGCCCGCCAGTTACGGCGCAGTGCCAGGCTGAGGTATCACACGACGCGCCCAGATCGAGCAGTAGAAAACGGCGCGGCGGGGGTGGTTGCAGCGCACACAGGGTCACATCATCTTCATTCACCAGCGGCTGCGATCTTAGCTGGCGCAAAAAGGTGTGAAGCCGGGGGAGCAGCTCAAGCTCGCCCCGAATATTGGCGGTATAGAGGATCGTTAGCGGTTTTTCCATTGGGGCGCACGCTTTTCAACAAATGCTTGCATACCTTCAGCTTTATCCTCGGTGCCGAACAGGATATAGAAGCTGTGTTTTTCGTAATCCAGCGCTTCGGAGAGGCTAAGTTCATAGGCTTTGTTGACGGCATCTTTGATCAGCCGCACCGCAACCTGCGGCATCCCGGCGATTTTCTGCCCTAGCTTGATCGCTTCGTCCAGATAACTCTCGACCGGGTAGACACGGTTTACCAGCCCATATTGCAGGGCTTCCGCTGCGCTCAGGTTGCGGTCGCCAAGCATGACTTCCATCGCCAGCGCTTTGCCCACGGCGCGTGTCAGGCGCTGCGTGCCGCCCGCGCCGGGCATAATCCCAAGCTTGATCTCCGGCTGGCCGAACCTGGCGGTTTCCGAGGCGACAATCATATCGCACCACATCGCCAACTCACAGCCACCACCGAGCGCCCAGCCCGATACGGCGGCAATAATCGGCTTGCCAATGCGCCCGATGCGCGACCAGTCGGTGAAGTCGTCGGTCATGATGGCGACGGCGTTGGCTTCGGCCATCTGCTTGATGTCCGCGCCAGCGGCGAAAGCTTTCTCACTGCCTGTGAGCACGATGCAGCCGATCTGTGGGTCGGCATCGAAGGCTTCTAATTGATCATACACTTCGAGCATCATCGGCCCGTTGAGCGCATTCAAGGCCTGGGGCCGGTTCAGGCGGATGAGGCCAACATCTTCGGCTGGTGTTTCGGTCAGGATATGTTCATAAGGCATGGTGATGTTTCCTTACATCCAGGCGCACATCGCCATTTATACCGCTGACCGTGGTTCTCAGGCAACCTCTGGGTCAGGTAGAGTGATCCCGATTCGAACGAGTCCAGGGTGTCCCCAGCCACGACAGCAGCCAACGATCCAGCCCCCAGTACCCGGCGGTTTTCCAGGCCAGCACCAGCAGGATTGCCCCTAATCCCATGAGCCCATTGATGCTGGCGCTCCCGGCCATGACGAAGTTCCAGTTCATGAACGCGCCAAAGAAGGCCGCGATCCCCACAAACGCCCCGATGATTAAGGCGATTCCGATCAAAGTCTCACCGAAAGAAATCAGCTTGGCAAACCAGACATAGGCTTCGGCATTCAGCATGCTCTGAAGAAAATTGCGATACCAGTCGAAGGCAATCGGTGGTCGCCCACTTTCTGGCACCTGCACCGCGTTTTCCCAGAAGCCACGCAGCGCCTCGCCAGTCTGAATCCAGGCCGGGTTTTGCAATTTTCCGATACCGGATTGCAGCCAGCTCAAGCCGACCAGGACACGCACCACCAGCCAGACTGGTGCCATGCGGGTGTCACTAAACAGGAATTTCGCGATTGGCGGATCTTCAATGACACGTCCTGAGCGAGTGGTCACTACTTTTTCGCTCATGATTTGCTCCCTCTGATTGTTTGTTATATTTACCTTAACATAGACAGGGGCGGCTTTGTGCAGTTTCTCACCTGCAATTTATTTGGCGTGCGCTGCAACAACTGTATAGAAGCTTGCGTATTGAGTAAGGATATGAATGATGAGGAAGCAGCAATGAAACGCTTACTAAAGGAAATGACGATTATCTCGTTGGCGCTGGTCGCGGGGATTTATCTGATTAACCCAACTGCCGGGATTCTGGAATTTATCCCGGATAATCTGCCGTTGATCGGCAATCTGGATGAAGCGGCGCGGTGCTGATTCTGATCAACACACTGGCCTACTACGGGCTTGATCTCAGCCGTCTCTATGGCAAAGAACGCTCGCAGCAGCTGCCGCCAGGGAACCAGCAGCGTTAGCTGCGCTGCTGGTTTTCGGTTTCGTCTTCCTGGGTGGAAAGCAAATCGTCCAGGCTCATGCGCTGCAGCCGATTTTCCGCCATCGCCGCCCGCAGTTCGCTGCTGATCTCTCCATCTTCGGAAAGATGGCGGCGAATCACGCGTGAGGCGTTCTCCTCCCAGTTGAAGTGATGGGAGGCCAGCAGGATGCCATCGGCATTGACGCGCAGTTCCCAGTCGTTATACAGGGCGTGTGCGTCATGTATGGGCAGACGGGAACCTGGGCTGATCAGATTGCGTCCGCGCTCTAACTGGTGCCGGTCTTCGTGGATAAACAGCACCTGACCATCACTGTCGATAATCTCAAATCGAATCAGGCCCACGGCACGGGTCGGCACGCGGACCTGCACGAACGGCTGAATATAATCCACGTCATCCGGCACAGGCTGCATGCGGTGAATAGTAGGTTCCGCTTCGTCCTTGAAGGACATCAGGCCGATATCGGTCACAAGGACACTGGCTGTTTCCGGGTCAACACCCGCTTCTTCCATGGCGTTCATCGCATGGGCGAAGATGCGGGCGCGGCTGCCGGATGCGTTCTCATCCGGCTCCACCGGTCTGTAACGCGGCTCACGCTCGACATTTTGCCAGGGCAGTGTCCCACCCTCACGCTGGCGCACCAGCATATAGATGCCACCTATGATCAGGAACAGCATAAAGACGTTGGCAGAGTCGCCCACCAGCGCAGAAATGCCGATGATCAGCAGGAACAGGCCCAGCAGAGTCTCGGAAAAACGACGGTTCATGACCTGCTCTCCTTAGCGATTCGTACGATGCTGCTGGCCGCGCATCAATTCTTCCAGGCTGAGCGGGGCATCGTCTTCATCTTTTTCTTCCAACCGCGCGAATTGGTGTTCGCGTTGATACAATGAGGGTGTGACCGCGAACGAGAGAATCCCCGCCAGCGCGCTGTCAATCGTCACCCGTAAATCCCAATCTCCGCCCTGTCCGACATTCATATTGCTGATCAGGGGCAGGTGATGATCGGCCAGGATGTTCATCTCACCATCACGCAGATAGGTTTTCATCTCATGCACGTACTGCACCACGCCACGA
>JAIOHN010000788.1 GCA_019912985.1 Anaerolineae bacterium
GGGATACTCATCCCCTTCGTAATTGACAAAATCGACATGCTGGAGGAATTCAAGGCGGGGGTGAAGCTGCGTTGGCTTCAGGATAAGCGGCACCACGCGGATGCCGATGCCCAGGGCAAATGCCCATTCGTAGGTGACATACTCCGAGGTTTTCGACTCAGGCGTTACGACCACGACCAGCGCGAAGGCACCGCGAATCGCCTCGTCAATCTCTTGCCGCCAGTCGCTTCCTGGCGAGAGGACGCTGTCCGTCCACGCTTCGAAATCATGCTTGAGAAGTTCCTCGCGCATGTTTTCCACGAATCCGGTATCCCGGCGGGCATAGGAAACAAAAATGTGACCCATCCTTGACCCTCATATAGACTGAAGCATGAAACCAGACTTCAGTATTATAACGAAAAATTGCCTTCCGTGGGGTGTCCGTCGGTTGGTTAGTGGCGCATCCGCCACTGATCAATGGCCTCGATAGCCTGTGGTGTGCCGATTCGCAGCAAAGCATCCACGGCAACATAGTTGACATTCGGATGATATTCTTTGCTCAGGGATTCGATCAATCCCGGCACTGCCGGCTCACCGATGTGAACCAGACGCTCCGCTGCTGCCTGGCGCACATAGGGCAGGCTTCCTCGAAGTTCTTTGAATAAAGCGATTAAGCGCGGATCGTCTTCCATCATCATCCTCTGTGATTGCGTTTCTACTTCTACTCTACCGTAATCTGGGCCAGTTCCAAAAGATCACCTGCGCTGCCCTGATCTGGTGCCGGTTCCAGCGGCAGTGGCTGCGGGTCCTGCCAGAAGTAGGTGGTCAGCCACAAGCTGTACTCACCCGCAGGCAGCGAGTCTGGCAGCGTCAGGGTTAAGGCCAGCGGCGCAAAGTCTGCGTCGGGTGTCCACTGGCTGGTCGGGCGTTCATCGAGCAGCAGCCCCGCATCGACCTGCGCCAGTGTGGTGCCATCCGCATTACGCAGGAACAGCCCATAGGAGTAATCGAGCGGCGGTGGCTGGACTGCCTGCCACCAGGTGGTAACACTGACCGAATCACCGGGCGCATAACTTGGCTTGAGCAGCGGGCTGACTTTGGCGGTCAGCACATCCCCGAATTGTGCAGGCGCGCTTTCGGGTGGTGCGGCATACAGCCGGATGGTGTAGATGCGTAACAGCTCATCACTGACCAAAGCGCGCCCATTCAGCAGTGGCGCTTCGGCTTCTGGCGGCATGGGAATCCAGTAGGGCCGAATATCCCAGATGCGCGGATTATGTCTTAGATCCGCGAAATCTTCCGGCGCATTCCAGATAAACCAGTCTGTATCCAGCTTCGGTACGACCACTTCCAGATAATACTGCGCTTCCAGCATCAACGAGCTGCCCATCGCGCCAGCATCAAGGTTGTACCAGATGCGATCACCCGGCTGATAACGCTCGGCAATCATGGGCAGCAGTTCACCATGCGCCGGTTTTGGCGCTAAAAATGCGTTATCGTGAAAGAGCAAGCCCCCCACACCGACCAGCACAATCAGCGCGATTCGTGTTGGGCGGTTGAAATACAGCGCCAGTGTCCCCACGATCAACGCCAGTGCCGGGATGACCATCAACACATAGCGCAGGTTATAAACCGGAATCACCAGATTGACACCGAAAAACAGCGCCATTGTTCCCAACAGCCACAGCACACTGGTGATCAAACCGCGCCGGAACCATGCCGGACGGCTGAAGCCCATAAACAGCGCTAATCCGGCCAGCAGCAGCACAAACGCGCCCTGCCCGGCGGTGTAAGTG
>JAIOHN010000789.1 GCA_019912985.1 Anaerolineae bacterium
ACTGGGGCGAGTATCGCCCCAGTCACTTTGGTGTTTCAGCGCTGGTTGATAGGCTGCCAGCGGCGGTTTTTCTCACCCATGTAGATCGACTCTGGCCGGATGATGCGGCCCACCGCCCGCTGCTCTTCGCAGTGAGCGATCCAGCCAGCGACGCGGCTGATAGCGAATGTCGGGCTGAAAAGGTCAGTGGGTAGATCCAGACCGTGCAGCAGCAGGGCCGTGTAGAACTCCACGTTGGTCTGCAAGTTGCGCCCTGGCTTGTATGCTTCCAGCAGACGCACAGCGGTTTGCTCAACATGCTTGGCGAGGTTGTAGAGCTGCATATCCCCATCCGCCTTGTACATGCGTTCAGCCGCCTGCGCCAGCACATCCGCGCGTGGGTCACGGACTTTGTAGACGCGGTGGCCGAAGCCCATCAACCGCTCGCCGCTTTCCAGCTTCTGGCGCAGCACCGGCTCCGTATTGGCTGCTTCACCAATCTCAAACACCATATCCAGTGCAGGTCCCGGCGCGCCACCATGCAGCGGCCCTTTGAGCGAGCCGATGGCCCCGGTGATGGCTGAAACCATATCTGAGCCAGTCGAGATAATCACGCGAGCGGTGAATGTCGAGGCGTTCAGGCCATGATCGGTGACGGTGTTGAGATAGGTTTCAAGACCGCGTGTGCGCTCGGCGCTCGGTTCCTCGCCCGTGAGCATGTAGAGATAATTGGTGGCGTGACTCAAGTCCATGCGTGGCGCGACTGGCTCCTGGCGCTGGAGTAAGCGCCAGTAAGCAGCGATGATGGTCGGGAAACGGGCGACCAGTGCCAGTGAATCGCGCTGGTCATGCTGCGGCTCGTCTGCGCTGCGCAGGGTAATGGTGCTGGCAGCCATGCGCAGCGCGTCCATGACATCCAGTTTCTGCTCGGCGGCAGCGCGCAGCAGGTCAATGGTCTGCGGCGGAATCGCGCGGTAGGCGGCCAGTGATGCGCGGAAATCCGCTAGCTGGCTCGCAGTCGGCAGGGCGTCATTCCAGAGCAGGTAGACGGTTTCCTCGAAGGTGGCGTTGAGCGCCAGCTCTTCAAGCGGGAAGCCAGCGATGATGAGTTCGCCAGCCAACCCGTCTACGCTGCTGAGGCGAGTCTGCGCGGCGACCACGCCCTGCAAACCCGGTACAAAATCGGCGGTGGGGTTCATGTCTGTCTCCTTAGATCGGGGGCGAGGCATGATGCCCCGCCCATACATTGTGACTTACAAGGCCCCTTCCATTTGCAGCAGCCACTTCTTGCTGGCGATCCCAGCTCCGGCGCTGTAGCCGGTGAGCTTGCCGCTGCTGGCGATCACCCGGTGACAGGGAATGATGATCGGCACCGGATTGCTGCCCAGTGCCTGGCCGACTGCCCGGCTGGCCTTCGGGCGGCCAATCATGCGCGCCACCTGCCCATAGGTCCATACCTCACCGGCAGGGATGTTGAGGGCAGTCTGGAGCACGCTGCGCTGGAAAGCCGTCATGCCGCTGAGATCGACTGGCAGATCAAAGGTGCGGCGCTTGCCTGAGAAATATTCCTGCAACTGCGCCGTATAGTCGGCAAGGTCGTGTTCCTCAGTCTGTGCGAGCGGGTCCAGCCGGTTGAGGAAATCCTCCAGGCTGATGCCAAAATCAAGACTGCACAGGCCGTGTTCGTTGACCGCCAGATAGATCGTGCCGACCGGCGACTGCGTCTGCGTCCAGCGAATGAGCGGAGCGGTCCGGGCAAACCAGGCCAGCACCTGCTGGCGCGACTGGCTGACTTCGGTTGGGGTTGGTGTGTAATTGGTCATCTTATGCTTCTCCACTCTCATTTTGCAGCTCTCGACGCAAGCGGCGAATGGCCTGTGAAACATTGGCCCTGGCGCTGTCCTCAGAACAATCGAGCACGTGCGCGATCTCGGTATAGTCGCACCCTTCGAGATGACGCATGATTACCGCTGCCCGCTGCTTCACCGGCAGCCGCTGGATGATCCGTGTAGCCGCTTGCAGGGTTTCCAGCTCAATCACCTGTTGATCTGGTGCAGGCTGTCCATCCATGATCTCAAGGTCATCCAGGCTGTTTTCACGCTGACTGCGCCGCAGCACGCTGTAGGCACAGTTAGTGGCGATCTTATACAGCCATGCGCGGTGATTGCTATCTGGCCGCAGGCGGCCAAACGCCTGATAGGCGCGCATAAATGTTTCCTGGGTGACATCTTGTGGTTCGTGCGGGCTGTCCTGGAGCATCCGCCACAAGTAGCGGAAAATCTCGTCGTGATAGCGCTCGATCAGAGTTTCGAAGCGCAGGTGTGGTGTGGTCATAAGCTCATCCGTCTGTATCCTGGCTGCTATATCTATAACGCTGAAAAGATACATTTGTGAAATTTGCTCGACATTCTCACCAAACCTGATATGATCGAATCATAGTTTGGTTGATATATGTTGTCAATGTTGATTGATAAATCAATATATTGAAGGTGAGCATGGAACGTTACTTAAGCGCGCAGGAAGCTGCCGACCAGTTGGGCATCAGTTTGCCCACGTTGTACGCTTATGTCAGCCGTGGCCTGATTCGCTCGGAGGCAGTGGGCGGCAGCAAGCGCAACCGCCGTTACAATGCCGAAGATGTGCAGCGGCTGTTGGAACGCAAAGAAGGCCGGCGCAATCCTGACAAGCTGGCCGAAAGTGCGCTGCATTTTGGGACGCCGCTGCTGGACTCCGCGATTACATTGATCAGTGATGGTCATCTGTATTATCGCGGGCAGGATGCGATAGAACTGGCGCAGACGCAAACGATTGAGGCTGTCGCAGCGTTGTTATGGACGGGTGAAATCGATATGGCCCTGCCGGAGAGTCATGCTGTTTTGCCGCCTGCGTGGGCTGCGATCAGCGAACAGGTGCGCACGCTCAGCCTGTTTGAGCGATTTCAGGTGCTGCTGCCGCTGGCCGGAGCGCAGGATGTGGCGGCTTATGATCTGCGTCCGGCGGCGGTGATCCAGACCGGCGCGCGAATTTTGCGGTTGCTGACCCAGGTCGTTGTCGGCACGGCAACGAGTCCGCTGGCGGTGGCATTACAGGATGCATGGTGTCCTGAGATACCGGACTGTCTGCCACTTCTGAACGCAGCACTGATTGTGTGTGCCGATCATGAACTGAATGTGTCGTCTTTCACAGCGCGCTGCGTGGCATCTGCCGGATCCACCCCTTACGCCGCAGTCAGCGCCGGGTTAGCTGCTTTACAGGGAACGAAACATGGCGGCAATACCAGTCGTGTCGAGGCGCTGCTGCGTGAGGTGGGACAGGCGGACCATGCACGTCAGGTGATCGCGGAGCGGCTCAAGCGGGGGGAAGGGATTCCCGGCTTTGGGCATCGGTTGTATCCAGAAGGCGATCCACGAGCGCGTTTGCTGTTGGGTATGCTGGCTGGTGGCGATTCGCTCACACAGGCGGTGATCGAGGCGGTAGACGAATTTATTGGCGAACCCCCGAATATTGATTTTGCGCTGGTGACACTGGCACAGACGCTGCAATTACCGCCCGGTGCGCCATTGGCATTGTTTGCCCTGGGGCGGACGGTGGGCTGG
>JAIOHN010000790.1 GCA_019912985.1 Anaerolineae bacterium
GCGTGGATCTAGGATGGAGTTCAAACCCGCGCCACCTTCACCGGTGAAGATTACGGCATCGAGATTGTTGTCCAGGAAGTTCTGTTCCCACTGTTCGCCAGGCATGGAGTTTACGATTGCATCCACGCCAACAGCCTGCCAGTAGCCAGCAACCAGTTCACCAACCTGCGTGTAACCACCAGTATATGAGTAGTCATTGGGGATCGAGATAACAAACGACAGACGTTCACCATCGGGGCGCAGACGATAACCCTCAGCATCCTTATCGGGAACGACCTTATCCAGGTACTCGTTTGCCAGATCAACATCGTACTCAGTGTACTGGTACGACAATGCTTCATTAAACAGTGGGGAGTCGTCAAAGGGGCCTACCTGAGCCGGAATGCCCTGGCCGAAGAACGAGATCTCGATGATTTCTGGACGATTGATGGCATAAGACAGCCCAATACGGAAATCTTTGTTACGGAATATCTCCTGCAGAACAGGATCAGGATCATTCAGATTCAGTTGAACTGTGTTGGTTGTCCCAGCATCGTTATTTTTAGCGTTAATCTTGATGGGGCGACCCTCCTCAAGGGCATCGTAGAACAGAATACGATCATCCCCTGGGGCATCTTTCATGTAATCGATATCGCCATTCAATAGGGCGAAGCTGCGCGATTCGTTGTCCTGATACTGAACGCCCAGAAAGGTATCAATGTACGGAAGCTGATTGCCTTCAGTGTCGACTTTCCAGTAGTAGGGGTTGCGCTCCATGCGCACGGTCGTACCAGTGCCCAATTCTTCGACTAGAATCCAGGGCGATAGACTCGGTTTCACAGGATACTCAAGCATATCGGGATTCTGGGGGAGAAGGTTTACTTCAGCGGACTGATCCTGATATTTGGTAAACAGGCCGACCCAGTCTTCCACACCATCTTCTGCATCGACCAATGCCTGAACGTCAGGATTATAGTCGGCGTGGAATTGTTTCATAAAGTGAGCAGGGCGGGAGGAGAAGTGGCTACCTTGCCACTGCGCAAGGTTGAGCAGCAGTGTACCATTTGGCTGCGCAAAGATGAATTTGATGTTGTAGTCGTCGATGACCTCGATTTTGAAGTCTTCCGCACCCTCGGACGGCAGCCAGCCATTCGAACTACCACCGGGATTTCCGGGTGTCAGTTCCTCATTGAAGAGGATATCTTCAATGTAGAAGCGCCAGTCTTCGGTTGTGTACGGCTCACCATCCGACCATTTCAAGCCTTCACGCAGGTGGAAGGTGTATTCGGTCACATCATCGCTGATGTCCCAACCGGCCACGATGCCCGGCTCCACACCAGAGTTGTCGGTCTTCCAGGCTGCGATGCGTTCCCAGCCATTAATGGAATAGATACCGCCCCAGAACGGATCACCGCCCGTAAAACCAACACGCAGTTCACCACCGTAGGTGCCGATTTCATTAAACGGTGTGGTCACCTGGGGCTCGGCCGGCAGGCGTTCCGCAAGCGGAGGCAGTTCCCCTGCCTCAACTCGGGCAGTCAACATCGGCGATTCGTGATACATCATGTCCTGCCCCAGAACGGCAGGTGCAGCCAACATGACCGCTAAAGCTAAGAGCATCAAAAAGAATGTTTTTTTCATGCGATTTGTAGTCTCCAATTGCTTCTATACTTGACTCGACTTGCTTTTAGATCAGTAATTTGACGACAGTTGGTGAAAACAACTCATCGAACCTATCAATAACTTTTGCCGGCTGAACTCCTTTCACTTGTTTCTGCACACGCTTGATGTACTACCGGGTACGCCGTCCGAAAAATCGGAAGCATCCTACTAATCAGGGTCACTATGCGCACCGTTAGAACCGTTCTGGTGCGGCAGTGAGCTCACGGATTGGCGAATAATAAGATTCGTGCCGATGTAAGTTTTTACAGGCACGCCATCCAGATAAACTGCGCGATCATATAAGTGCCGTACTGCCAACGCACCCATAAATTCGCGATCAACGCGAATAGTGGTCAACGGCGGTGTTGATTTCGCAGCCACATCAATATCGTCAAAGCCTACGATCGAAAGATCATCTGGAACAGAACGTCCCATATCGTGTGCAACATGAATGATGTCTGTCGCAATAAAATCTGCACACGCAAAAATTGCCGTCACTTCTGGGTGTTGTGTGAGAAGCTGCCGGGTTGCATCACAGGCAACGTCTACTCGTAATGAACTGTCTGCAATGTAAGTACAGGTTATCCCATGATCAGTCAAGGCATGGAGGTAGCCTCGGCGTCGCTCGGAAATACTAGGATGCTCCAACGCCTGCGGTGCGCTGCCAATCAACCCGATTTTTGTATGCCCCTGCTCGATCAAGTGAGAAACGATCTTGTGTGCGCCACTGAAATTGTCGATCAGTACTGTATCGAACTCGCCGTAGTAAGCGCAGGCATCAACAAAAACAATCGGCAGATTAGTCGGCAGTAGATCACACAGTGCCTTTTCGCTGAGGATCGCACCTACAATAACCAGGCCATCAATAGCTGGTTCTGAAAAGATTGGTGTTGATTCGATGGCATGACTAAAACGATCCACAGGAATGGTGGAGAACATCATGTTCACACCCAGGCGCTTGCATTCTTCCTCAATACCAGATAGCAACCCGTAGTTAAACGGATCTATCCCACCATAATCAAAGGGATCGCGCTTAATGACCACACCAATGGTATTGAGTTTGCTGGCTACTGCCGAGGGCGCACGGAACTGGAGTTTATAGCCCAACTCCGAGGCAGTTTTAAGCACCCGTGCGCGTGTTTCAGGAAGGACGTTATTTTTATTATTGAGGGCACGTGAGGCTGTACCAAGGGAAACACCAGCGTGCTCTGCTACGTCGCGAAGCGATGGTAATTTTGACAAAACTCTATATTCCTGAAACAATTTTTTTCATATAATTTATTCATGAAAC
>JAIOHN010000081.1 GCA_019912985.1 Anaerolineae bacterium
GGCATATCAGGTGTGGTGGTGATGACCCCGTATTTCACGGCCTGGTAAAAGAGTTCGCAGATGGTTCTCTCCAGGCCGTGAAATACGGGGTCATCACCACCACACCTGATATGCCAATGTGGGAGCGGCTTCAAGTCATCCATGACAGCGTGCGTGATCTGGTTAATCACTACCAGCCCGATCAGGCGGGGGTTGAGGAATTGTTCTTCGCCCGGAATGTGACGACTGCCATCACAGTCGCCCAGGGACGCGGGGTGATCTTGCTGGCGCTGGCGACAGCCGGTGTGCCAATCACCGAGTACAAACCCAATACCGTCAAGCAGTCCATTTCTGGTTATGGGGGCGCGAAGAAACCACAGATGCAGGAGATGGTGCGGATGCTGCTCGGCCTGGACTCCATTCCGAAACCAGATGACGCCGCCGACGCGCTTGCGATTGCCATCACCGATATTCATAGTTCGCGCTATAACAGCTTGATGTAGCTGGTTTGAGTAGATGAATACTCAGCTTGTGAGCTAATTTATGATCGCCAGTATCCAGGGGAAAATCGCACAAACCGCGTCCGATCACATGATCGTGACCGTGGCGGGAATCGGCTACAAAGTATTTGTGCCGCACTCCGCCCTTGAGAGGCAGGAGCACAGCGAGATTTTCCTTCACACCGTGCTGATCGTCCGCGAAGATTCGCTGACGCTTTTCGGCTTTCCGACAATCGGTGAACTCGAGATTTTTGAAACCCTGATCAAAATCAATGGGGTTGGGCCACGTTTAGCACTGGCTATCCTCAGCACCATCAGCACCGATAATCTGCGCAACGCGGTTTACAGTGAACGTCCAGAAATCCTGACGCGCGTCCCCGGCATCGGCAAGAAAACGGCACAGAAAATCGTCTTTGAACTCAAGGATAAGATGGTCGCCGGCATGGATGTTGCCCCGGTTGATTTCGATGATGTCAACACCGAGGTCATGGATGCCCTGACGGCCCTGGGCTACAGCATAGTCGAGGCACAAACGGCGATCCAATCCCTCCCCAAAGACGCACCCAAAACCATCGAAGACCGTATCCGCCTGGCCTTGCAGTATTTTTCATAAGCGTACACCACGTTATGGCCCCTACCCTCGACCAGTATCCGCAGCGCGACGCACTTTTTACAGTCACAGCGGAGGGTGTCATCGCGCACAATCGCTATGAAGATCGTGTCATCCGCCTCGATGCACTCAGCAGCGAAATCTGGCTGCGGGCCGATGGCAAAACTAGCCTGCGGGACATCGTGTATGACATCGCTGGCGTTGCGAATATCCTACCGAAAACACTGCTTTCAACAGCAGCCATGCTGGTCGTCTTACTCAACAGCGAAGGCGTCCTTTACCAGAAAAACCACCCTGATGCCCTTCCCTATCACCTATCCCTGCCCCAGGAAGACCAGGACATCGAGCAGATGTTTGAAAGTCTTGCAGCGGCTGGCTGGTTGGATGAAGAATAACCCCCACTGAGGAGAACCCTACATGATGCTCAAAACGTTGATCGGTCAACGCATTGATATGCTGGATAAAGGTTTTGTCGAACTCGTGGATATTATGCCGCACCCCGATAGCGACATCTCTGGCGATCTGGCGATCGTGAACGCGGCGCGAGTGTCCTTCCTGGGCGAAAGCAAAGGCGAAGAGGCCGATAAAAAGCTGCTCTTTTATCTGATGCGCCACCGGCATACCTCACCCTTTGAGATGGTCGAGTTCAAGTTTCGCTTACGCGCGCCGCTGGTCACCTGGTGGCAGTTGGTGCGGCATCGCACGGCCAACCTCAATATGCAGAGTGGGCGCTATACACCATTTGAGGAAAATGACTTTTACGTGCCGGAGGTCTGGCGCAAGCAGTCAGCCAGCAACAAGCAGGCCAGTGATGGCGAGATCGACCTCGAAGCCGCAGCCGACCTGAGCGAAAAACTGATTACTCACTATGAAACTGCCTACAAGCTCTATGAAGAGGCGCTCGAAGCAGGTGTCTCAAAAGAACTGGCTCGTCTGTTTTTACCCGGCTTCAGTGTCTACTACACAGGCGTCTGGAAGATTGACACACACAACCTCATGCACTTCCTCAGTCTGCGTATGGCAAACGACGCGCAGTACGAAATCCGCGTTTATGCGCAGGCCATCTACCAGCACTTTTTCAAGCCTGCTCTGCCCTGGACCGCTGAAGCATTCGAGAAATACATCCTTCAGCAGGAATAACTGGCAGCAGATTACTGTGGCAGCGTATCCGGTACCAGTTCCGCCCCGCGCGAGATGCACATTTGCCGCCCCGCCGGGTCAATTGGATAGGCTTCCCATCCATAAAGATCGTTTTCCGTAAACAGCTCCGGCGAAAAGACGTAAGTGGTTTCGCGTGTGTATTCTGTCTCCAGCACTGATCCAGTGCTGTTCACCAGTGACACGCTGTAACTGGCTGCGCCTTCGACCGGCGTCCAGAAAACCTGAACCGGCGCGCCGGGTGTAAATGTCCGTTGGTTGAGTGTGCGGTCCTCACCAAAACTGTTACAGGCTTCCAGAGCCGTGGGAGGAATAAACGCATTGGGGTCTTCCGTCGGGGCTGCAGGCTCATTATTGTCGATAGGTGCAGCCGTCGCCTCTTCAGCTTGCTGGCTGGTGTCATCCGCAGCCGAAGGTGAAGGTGTCCAGGTGGGCGGCAGCGTAGGCCGCTCCAACGACATCGGCGTAGCAGTCGGCGCTGCAGTCGCCAGCTCCTCGGTGACTTCGACAGTGACTTCCGGTTCAGGCGTTGGCGCTTGCTGTGCGCAGGCCGTGAGCAGAAGTCCGATCATAAGCAGGGTCATCAAGCGCATAAACACCTCAACTGTTGATAAGATTTACCAGGCTCACGCCCCGGATCAGTAAAAACACAACCACAACCAACGCCAGCAAGCCTACACCAAAATACCACAGCACCACCAGCCGGGGGGCTGGCGTTTCGCCGACAGTACCGACCACCAACCACCAACCGACTGCATACATCACCAGCCCAATGGAGGCCGTCACCAGGGATGGTAGTACCCGGGCAAGCCATACCGAAACAACCGCAAGACTATCAAACAGCAGCCGGAAATAAAGCTCATCGACCATTGGGCTGAGTGCCAGCGTCACCATCAACGCCAGCAGCGCCACCAGCACAATTCGCACCAGTCGTGGTAATTCCACGATGCGCTGAACGATCCTAATCATCAGGCGATATCACGTTAATCATCTGAGTCGAAGCACGTTCGAAATAAGAAGCCATCATCATCCGCATCGGCTCCTCGATGCCAACCTCATCCATTGCCGCCAGCATGTGACTTAACCAGTGGTCACGCGCCTCACTGTCGATCATAAACGGCATGTGACGCATCCGCAGGCGCGGATGACCGCGTTGTGCCTGATAACGTGCGGGGCCGCCAAAAAACTGCGTCAAAAACAGAAACTGCCATTCTTTCCCCGCTTCCAGATCATCGGGAAATATCGGGCGCAGCACTTCATCTGCCTCGACGCGTGCATAAAACACATCCACTAGCTTGCGAAAGGTGGCATCACCGCCCACCAAGTCGTAAAGAGTCTGCTCGTTATTCAACACTGGATACCTCGAATTTGCTTCACTTATAATACACCTACAGCAAGGCCAGCAAAAGTATAGCTGGACATTCTAGTGTATAACGGTACAATTTTCCCGTTAAGTCCGACGCCTAAAGGAGCACCATTATGCGAATTGCACTGCGCTTTATCGGGGTTTTATCCCTGCTGGCGCTATTGACGTCTGCTAATTTCCTGTATGCACAGGAAAATGACATTACGGTGGTGGGTTCGGCCATCGTAGAGCCGCTCTTCCGGTCGCTGACCGACGCCAGCGGCTCCGAAGCCAATGTGAGCATTGACATCACCGGTACCAACACCGGTTTCAGCCAGTTTTGCGCGGGCGAAGCTGATATTGCGCTGGCGAACCGTGAGATTAGCACCAGTGAAAGTACTAATTGTGAAAATCAAGGAATTGAATTTATTGAGCTTTTGATTGGACATAACATCGTCGCGGTGGTGGCTAACCCGGCTGCCGACTTCGCCCAATGTCTCGATGCCGACCAGCTCAATACGATTTTCGCCCCCAGCACCACTGGCGACATCACCAACTGGAATCAGGTCCTCGAAGAAGGCCCGGATACCCCCTTGAGTGTATATATCCCTGACGAACTCTCGCCTGTGTACGCCATTATGAACAACCTCATTGAGGGTGATGGCCTGCGCGCGGATGCCACCACCGAAAGTGATGCCGCTGCGATCCTGAGCGCGGTCAGCGAAAATGAGGGTGCGCTTGGGTTGGTGAACCTGAAAGAGGTCACCGATGCCGTTCAGGTAGTCGAACTGGATGCAGGTGACATCCCTGGTTGCCAGCCGCCCACCGCGCAGAACGCAGAGGATAATCTCTATCCGGCAGCCGATAAGCTCTATGCT
>JAIOHN010000791.1 GCA_019912985.1 Anaerolineae bacterium
GTGCTGGCGCATGTCCCGGACGTAAATGATTTCGTCGGCGGTTTGAAAATCCTGCTGAAGCCGCAGGGCGTGATCACGATGGAATTCCCACATCTGATGCGGCTGATGGGGGAGAACCAGTTCGATACGATTTACCACGAACATTTCTCGTATTTCTCCTTCATCACGGTCGAGAAAATTTTCGCCGCGCATGGCCTGACGCTGTTCGACGTTGAAGAACTTTCGACACACGGCGGTTCACTGCGGATTTATGCGCGCCATACCGAAAATACTGCCGAGGCTGTTGGCGAACGGGTGGCTGATTTGAAGGCGCGGGAAATCGCCGCCGGGTTCAGCGATATTGAGCATTACTTGTCGTTTGGCGAACAGGTTAAAGCGACCAAGCGGGCGCTGCTGGACTTCCTCATCCGCGCCAAAAATGATGGCAAAACGGTTGTTGGTTATGGCGCGCCGGGAAAAGGCAACACCCTTTTGAATTACTGCGGCATCCGGACCGATTTCGTGGATTACACGGTTGACCGCAGCCCGTATAAACAGGGGCATTTCCTGCCGGGCACGCACATTCCCATTCTGCATCCTGACCAGATTCAAGCGACAAGGCCGGATTATCTGCTGATCCTGCCCTGGAATCTCAAAGATGAAATCATGCAGCAGATGGCGCATATCCGGGAATGGGGCGGGCAGTTTGTCGTGCCAATCCCGCGCGTCGAAGTATTTCGGTGAGTTATTGCACCGGATAAGCCCGCTGTCCGTTCGTCATGTAGATGGCTGGGCCAGAAAAATATAACCCGATAGCGATTTTTGAGGTTAAAAACATGTTCCGGCTTTTTCGATCTCACGGAACGCTGGCAGGAGGTGGAACCGTCGCAGGCGCCCCAATTATCGACACGAAAAGTGGGGTGCGGACGGAGACCCTTCTGTCTGTTTTGACCATTGTGGTCGTTGCGCTGCTTTCCCATGCGACCCTGATTCCCTGGCTGGGATATTACTGGGATGACTGGATAACGATCTGGATTGGCAAAGCGCAGGGCGCGGCTGGCCTTGCTTACCAGATGTCGTGGGACAGGCCATTTCATGCAACCTGGGCCGGTTTTGTCTACGGCATTATCGGGGATCGTGTGCTGATCTGGCATGTCTATTATGTCCTCCTGCTGGTTGGCGGCGCGCTGCTCCTGCTCTGGGCGCTGCGAGGGTTATGGCCGGGACAGCGTTTCGCGACGATGAGCATGGCGCTGCTGTATGCCGTCTATCCGGGTTTCCTGGGGCAGCCCTTTGCCCAAACGTATCACAGCCATTATTTCGCCCTGGCGATGGGGATTTTGTCACTGGGACTGACCATCCGCGCCGAGCAGACCCAGAACCGCAGAACCTATGCGCTGTTTACCGTCCTGGCGATGGCAAGCGGGGCAATCTGCCTGTTTATGTTCGAGATTTACGCCAGCTTCGAGGTACTGCGTCTGCTGCTTATCGGTTACCTCGCTTTACGAAAGCAGCAGATGCCTGATCGCCGGGCTTTTATCCTGCGTGTGGCGCGCCGCTGGCTGCCCTATGTGCTGGTGATCCTGGCGTTCGCTTCCTGGCGGCTGTTCATCTTCAAAAGCATCCGCAGCGAAACTGATCTGAGCGCGATGATAGAGGCGTATCGTTCCAATCCGCTGGGGCAAATGATCCGTGTTCCTGCCGACCTGGTGCGCGATTTTATGGATACGGTTATTTTTGCCTGGTTTGTGCCCGGAGCGGCGCGGGTAGACAGTGCCAGCCAAAGCACCCTCCTGTGGTCGGCCATCCTGGCGGGCGCTGCCTTCCTGACGATTGTGATTTATGAGCGGCGGACGCGGCGTTATTCGTTGCAGTTGACGACTGCTCCAACCGCGCCGGTGGAGCAGTGGCCGCGCCATATGGCACTTCTCGGACTGCTGGCTATCATTCCGGCGCTGCTTCCCGTCGTGCTGGCGGATATGACGCTGAAGCTGGTGCAGCTCTCAGATCGTTTTACCCTGACGGCGCTTGTTCCAACGGTGATCTTTCTGGTGGGGTTTATCTTCTGGGGTATCAGACCCAAAACACGCCCCTGGATTATCGCCGGGCTGGTGGGTATTGCCACGATGACCCACTTTAACAATGCTAACTTTTACCGGAACATCTGGAGTGCCGAAAGCGATTTATGGTGGCAGATGTACTGGCGCGCTCCTGATCTCCAACCGGAGACGGTGCTCGTCGCCAGCACGTCCCCTAATGAGTTCTTCCCCAGCAATACCTATGAAATCTGGGCACCTGCCAATCTGATCTACAAGCCCGGCGCGACCGAGCAGCCTGAAATCTACGGGGTGCGGCTGACGGAAACAGTGGCCGATAAGATCGTGACCGGGCAGGATTATGATTACGAAGTGATGTCGTCAATTCACTTTGTCATGGATTTTGACAAGGCGCTGATGATTTACCCACCGAATGAACATAGCTGCCTGCATGTGGTGGATGGCGCGCGGTCGGAAGAACTGCCTCAAACCGCACCGGCTCTCCTGAACCGAGTCGCGGCACTCTCACATATTGACCAGATTATCACCTCGGAGGCATCGCATACGACGCCCGCCATATTCTTCGGATCTGAACCGCCTCACCGGTGGTGCTATTATTTCCAGAAGGGCACGCTGGCACGGCAGATGGGTGAGTGGGAAACGGTGGCGGCGTTGGGCGATGAAGTGCGCGACAAGGGATATTATCCTCAAGCCGCCGAAGAATGGCTGCCGTTTATTCAAGGTTATGCCGAGGTCGGGCGCTGCGATGATGCCCGTGAACTGGCGGCGATGGTGATGGAGGCACAGCCTTTTATGGAGGCCGAAGTGCTGCCCAGCGTCTGTGAGGTCTGATTTAGCATTGCTGTTCACTGAAACCAGCCTCAAGGGCGCATACTTCATCGATCTGGAACTGAAACACGATTCGCGCGGCTTTTTCGCGCGTACTTTCTGCGCGCGGGAATTTGAAGAACAGGGTTTGCTGCCTGCTGTCGCCCAGTGCAATCTTTCTTTCAATACCCACAAAGGTACGCTGCGGGGGATGCATTACCTGACACCACCAGCCCAGGAAACCAAGCTGGTGCGGGTGAGCCGAGGTGCGATCTACGACGTGATCGTCGATGTGCGACCGGAATCACCAACGTATCTCCAGCACATCAGCGTGGAACTTTCGGCGGAGAACCGGCGCGCCCTGTATATCCCGCCGCTGTTCGCTCATGGGTTTCAAACGCTGACCGACGATACCGAAATCCTGTACCAGATGAGCGATTTTTACGTGCCGGGTTACGAGCGCGGCCTGCGCTATAACGACCCAGCATTGGGCATCGTCTGGCCGCTGGCGGTCAGCCAGATTTCGGAGAAAGACACAACATGGCCGCTGCTCTGAGACTCTCCGATCTGCGCGAACAGATCGACATCCACGCTATTGCCGACTCGATGTATGGACTGATCGGCGAGTTATATCCGATCTGCCGGAGCATCACCGGGGATGGCTTTCGGACGACGCTGAAGGGTATCCAGGCACACATTCCGCTGACGATCCATGAAGTCCCCAGCGGGACGCCTGCCCTGGATTGGACAGTGCCGAAAGAGTGGAACATCCGGGACGCCTACGTGAAAAACTCAAAGGGCGAGCGGGTGATTGATTTCCGGCAGTCCAATTTGCACGTCCTGAATTACAGCGTGCCGGTTCAGCAGACTATGACACTGGCCGAATTGAAACCGCATCTGTTCAGCCTGCCGGAATATCCCGACTGGATCCCGTACCGAACCTCGTACTACAAGGAAACCTGGGGCTTCTGCCTGAGCCATAACCAGCTCATGGCGCTGCCCGAAGACGATTATCAAGTCTGCATCGACTCCAGCCTGGAAGCGGGGAGCCTGACGTATGCTGAGTGCTTCATCCAGGGGCAGAGCGATGACGAGATTCTGATCTCATGCCATGCGTGCCATCCTTCGTTGTGCAACGACAACCTGTCGGGGCTAGCGCTGGCGACTTTTATGGCGAAGGCACTGGCGACGGTTTCAACGCGCTATTCATACCGCTTTCTGTTTATCCCCGGCACGATTGGCTCGATCACGTGGCTGGCACGCAACGAGGGTTCGCTGGGCAGGATCAAGCATGGGCTGGTGATTACGTGCGTCGGCGACCCCGGCAACACGACGTATAAGCGCAGCCGCCGGGGCGAGGCCGAGATTGACCGGGCCGCCGAAAATGTCCTGAAAAACAGCGGGACGGAATATGAAATCGTCGATTTTTCCCCATATGGTTACGACGAGCGGCAGTATTGTTCACCGGGGTTTAACCTGCCGGTGGGCGGGTTTATGCGTTCGCAGTATGGGCGTTTTCCGCAGTACCACACCTCTGCCGATAACCTGGAACTGGTGCAGCCGCGTTATCTGGCGGATTCGTTCGCCAAATTCCTGGCGATTTTCGATGTATTAGAGAACAATCGGACGTACCTGAACCTGAACCCAAAGGGCGAGCCGCAGTTGGGCCGCCGCGGTTTGTATGGATCGAGCGGCGGGGCGAGCCACCGCGAACTGAACCAGATGGCGATCCTGTGGGTGCTGAATTTGTCGGACGGCGACCACGATTTACTCGCCATTTCGGAGCGTTCTGGGATGCCGTTTGAGGCGATCCAGTATGCGGCGGAACGGCTGGCGGACGGCGGTCTGCTGAAGGAAGTCATTAGTCGATAGTCGATGGTTGTTCGTTATTGGTTTTTGGTTATTAGCCAAAAGACAAAAGACGTTCAAATTACGGTGTAAAAGCCCCCCGATCCAACTGATTGGCGAGGTTGTCGGCGGCGTCGGCGTCGTCGCGGTTGTGGATGATTGGTGAATCCACAACCACAACCCCTTACCTGATGCGAATACTGCGGCAAATGTACGTAAACGAATACTGCAATTGCAACAGGCTTAGTGCCGCAGATTCCGGCGGCGGGCATGTTGCCGAAGGCAGACATGCCCCTACAAAAACCAAACCGCCATTCCGAACTCTGTGTGGCGATTCAATTCTGGCTCCATTTGCTGCTGCTGCTGCTGCCGCACTGAGCCGCGCGGCCTGATTGTCAAGTCCGGTCGTACGCTGGCCGGTCGTCCGTGTTTTATCAGTATGCCACAGATTTAAGGCGAAAAGTGGAACATTTGTGTGTACATTTGTTCCGTTTTTGAGGGAAGGATGGTTTGAAAACGGTTGGAAGTGCAGAGTACAAAGTGCCGGGTACTGAGTGCTGAGAGGAAGGGATGAGGGCTTTGCCGAGACACAAATCTGGAATTTTGTAACCTAATCCCGTGACACAAGAAATCCTGAGGAAGAAGGCTGATAGGCTTTGCCAAACCTGGCCTTATACAGCCGCGCGCCGGCTACGGCTGCACGTTCGCGCTGGTGCTTCTGGCGACGCGCTTCGCCCTTTCCCAGCGTTCCGGCTGGCCGAGCGACCTGATCCTCAAGCTGTTCATCCGTGTGGGGGATTACCTGATAGGTTCTGCCAACTTTTCTGACCAGACCATAAGCAACTAACTTTTTCAAGCCATTACTAACCTGCGTCTTTGACAAGCCGCTGGCTAGAACCAGATCACGGTGACGCAGAAACTCAGGAAACTGAAGCATACAGAGATAAAGGTTATAGGCCGTCTTTCCCAACGCTTCGGAAGCATCAGTCAGTCGTATTTGGTGCGAATCCGTACCACTATTACTTAAACCAGTGGTGATGATAGTGGTGCGGTTTCGCACCAATTTTGTCTGAATAGTTTCTGCACCAAATCGATAGAGATGTGCCTGACTGCCTCCGTCTTTTCCGGCAAAGATCAAAAATCGGGCTGTTTCGAGCCGTTTGAGCGAAAGCTGGGCGGTGGCGTGTCTGATCCGGGCAATCTCGGCGATTTCTCGGCTGGACGCCCGATAAACCCCATGCTCGTTGGCCGTCTTTGCCCGTTCGCAGCAGGCAAGAAATACGGCTCGATCTGTCTGGCCGCTCTTGCCTTTCCAGGTCTGGTTATTCGCCCAAGCGACGGCGCGCTCCCATGCAGATGGCTGCTTCTGACTCGCTGTGGTGGGTTTTGCGGATGTCCGGGGTTTGCTGTAGGCGCTGACCACGCTATCTCGGATTTCACGTTCTAAAAGGCCGCAGGAACGGGCTACAGGCATGAGTAACTGCATCGCTGCGTGAAGATCATAGTCATTGCCCGCCAGATCACAGGCCGCTATAAAAAGACGGTTGTTACGTTCTCCTTCTGGCGCACCGGCGGCCAGAAAATCCCGCGTGCTGGTTGCAAGCTGGGAAAATGGTTGTGGCACATGTTCCTCACAGCGGCCACTGACCAGCTTTAATTCGAGCCATTTCACCTGCTCCAGCGTGATGACCGGCGGTGCGGCAATCTCGCGGATGTGCCACTGGTACAGCCGTCTCGTTCTCGGATGCAGCGATGGGGGCGCGAGGACGTAATTGCGGTTGCCCCGAATTTCAACGTCTTTGCGCTGGCCGGGTTTGACATTCTCGATCTCGCCGTCAGCACAGCGCAGATAGAAGTGGCCGCCCTCACGCAGTCCCATGCTGCGCACGCCCCAGATGGGGATACCGGCTTTGCGGAGAAGCAGCTCGTGAGCGTTGAAAGCGGCTTTTGTCTCACAGTCGATGACAAACAGGTTACCGCTGGTGCGCCCGGTCATGACGGCTAGGTTGCAGTTATCGCGGAAGAGGGGATAGATGTCTTCGGCAAGCAGGCGGGTGTACTGCATCATGCCCCAGGGGTAGCCGCCCTTTTTGCCATAGGGCACGGGGAACACGTTCAGGCCAAGCTGGTAAAGTCCCATAGCCGTTTCCTGAACGGGGGAGAGGTCTGAGACGGGAAGATGAAAGAGATGCTGCGCCAGCGTCGGGCTGGGTTGAGGGAATTCCCTCGATCTGGTTGTGTTGGCTGGCTGGTACTCGCTCATGAAAAAACCTTAACAGTCTTTTGTAAGCGAGGGCGTCGTGGAAGGGTTGCGTCAAACTGGAACTTCGACTATAGTTGAGACACAACACAGGGTTTAAAAAACCCATTTCCTCCGCGACACTCTCGCGTAGGGCGAAGCAAGCACCCGCATAGTTTTCTCAGGACGTAGCGGGTGTTTTGCTGTCTATAGGCAAAGTCTACATCAGGTTAGTGAAGTCCGCTAGCGATTTCGTATCTGAATGGAGAAGAGCCGATACCCTGGTGCAGGTTCGGGGTAAATGCGTTGAATAGGTTGCATTTTTAACCCTCACCTCCAACCCCTCTCCCTCAGGGCGAGGGGACGCAGAGCGAGACTCAAACCTTTTATGATGAACCTGCACGAGTGACCTCAAGTGCCGGGGGTGGTTTCGGCCTGACGGATGAGGTCGGGCAGGTCGTCGGTGACGAAGATGAAGCGCCCGGAGAGTTTGTCGGCGACGCCGGAGGCTAACTGGACGACTATATCGGCGGCGCGTTCCGGCGGGAAGTCGCGCTTTTCCTCAAAGGTGTTTCGGGTGCGCGGCAGCCATGCCTGCCCGGCCTCAGTTTCCAGAATAGTGCGGGTCATATCGGTCAGGACTGTGCCGGGGTGGAGGGCGAAAACGGCCACGCCATGCCCCTTTGTTTCTAAGGCAAGGCAGGCAGTCAGATGGGCGACGGCGGCTTTGGAGACGGAGTAGGCGGTGGTGTGGGGGGTAGGGCGGACGCCGATGCTGCTGGAGAGGTTGATGATGTGGCCGGATCGACGGTTCACCATGCCGGGTAAAGCCGCGCGCAGGCACAGGTATGTCCCGCGCAGGTTGACTTCCAGCGTCTGCCACCAGTCCGCTGAGTCCGATTCCCAGAGCGGGCCGATGGGGCCGAATGTGCCCGCATTGTTGACGAGAATGTCGAGGTGGCCTGACTGCGACTCGATGTGCGCTAGCATCTGATCCACCGCCGTCTGATCGGTTATATCGACGACGATTTTGCTGGCACGATGACCCTGGCTGACGATGGCCTCTACCGTCTGCTGTAAATCGGATTCTGAGCGGGCGGCGACGAAGACCTCGGCACCGGCAGCGGCCAGATGACCGGCTATCACGCGCCCGATGCCGCGTCCAGCGCCGGTCACAAGGGCGATTTTATTTTTCAAAATCCGGTCAGTTAGCGGCAACTGCATAATTTATGGCCTTCTGGTATCACGTCTTTTTGCCTTGCATGTAACCATTTCCCCGCCGGACTTTGGTCATGGTTCGCATTACAATTGGCCTATTGAGCGAGGTGTAGGGATGATTGAAAATAAAGATGTGAAAAATGTAAACCCTTCATTTTACGTCTGGCTTTATACTTCACGGGCAGCCAAGACGTGAGAATGACGCTACTCAGGGGGCAAAATCCAATGCACCGACTTTCTCAAATGCGCAGCAGCATCGTTTTCTTATGCCTGGTCGGGTTACTGACCGTCGTGGTCAGCACGCAGGCCCAAACTGGCATCACCTATTATGTCGCCCCGAATGGCAACGATGCAAATGCAGGAACGGAGGTTAAACCCTTCCTGACAATTACTAAAGGCCTGAGCATCCTGAAACCGGGCGATACCCTGCTGGTGAAAGCCGGGGTGTATCGGGAAGAATTCTATAACAAGATTCCGAGCGGGGCATCGTGGCAGCAACCGGTGACGCTGCGGGCTTATCCGGGACAACAGGTGATCCTCCAGCCGAATCCGGGCGCACAGCGGGTGATTACCCTGAGCGGCGACCGGCATCACATCATCATCGACGGATTCATCATCGACGGCACGAACGTCAAATACGACGCGATCAAGCTGGCGGGTGTGATGGATGGTTCCAAGCCCAGCCCGTCTTATATCCGCATCATCAACAATGAAATCCGCAACGTCGGCGTGACGAAAGTATCAAACGGCGTTTATGACGCGTTCGGACATGGCGTCCTGGCGACCGGGGAATCCAACTATGTGGAATACATCAACAACCGTATCCACGACAATGGATTGACCGACTACGATCACGGCATTTACCACACGTCCAGCTATGCGCTGATCGAAGGCAATATTGTCTATAACAACAAAGGCAGCGGGATCAAGGTCGGTTGGGGACAGAACGCCCGTGACAACATTGTGCGCAACAACTTGGTCTATGACAACAACATGGCGCAGGGCGCGAATGGCCAGAAGAAACAGGGGCGCGGCATCGGGGTGTATTCCGGCTCCGGCACGCAAGTTTACAACAATGTGATCTGGGGTGCGCATGTCGCCGGTATTGATATCACCTATGGCGGAAACAACGCCATGATTTTCAATAACACGATTATGAGCACAACGGGCTATGGCATCTCGGTCGGCGGCGGGAGCGATCCTTCTGAAACGGCCAGCAATACCCTGGTGCAAAATAACGTGGTCTACCAACAAAGCACGTATCCGGCGATTTACAATTCACGCGGTATCAACACGGTCTTTCAATATAACCTGACGTTTGGCTCCAACGCCCGCATCGAAGCCAAGAATCCGGCCTCCACGACATTCCTGAATAACCTGGAAAATGTCGATCCGCTGTTCACCGACGTGTCACTGCGAAACTTTAGCCTGAAGGCGAGCAGCCCGGCGATTGATAAAGGCGTGGTCATTAGCAGTATCACTTATGATTTTGTTCGTAATGCGCGGCCACAGGGTGCGTCCTATGACATCGGCGCGTTTGAATTCCTGGGGCAGGCGCTTCCAACGCAGCCGCCAACGGCGACACTGCCCGCCGCGACACCCTTGCCGCCGACGGCCACCCTGATCCCGCCAACGGCAACGCCGGCGACCTACACCAATCCGACCGTATTCCTGAGCACAACCCTGACTACCGCTCAGATCGGCGGCACGGTGAGTTTTGCGGTGAACGTCGCGAACGCCCAGAACCTATATGGTCTGGAAGCACGCTGCACCACCAACCCGGCCATTCTGGTCGGCGAGAACAGCACTGATGGGACGATTTTCACGGCGGCCAACAGCCTGTTCATGACCCGCCCGTATAATTCCACCGACGGCTCGTGGAGCGTGGCGGCCAGCCTGACGCGGCCTCAACCGGCATTTTCCGGCAATGGCGTGGCCTTCAACCTGAATTATAAAGTCGTGGGCGAGGGCAACACGCCGATTGCCTGCGCGGTGATCGCGGTGGATCAGACCGGCGCGACGCTGCCCTTTGATGTGGTGAACACCAGCTTCAGCGTGCAGCCGCCTGCACCGACCGGACAGCCGACAGCACAACCGACGGGACAGCCGCCGCTCGCGCCGACTCAACTGCCGGAACTGCCCGGCCCAGAGAAGCCACTTCCCACCAATGAACCGCCGCCAACAGCTACGGTTATTCCGCCGACGGCTACTTTGCTTCCTCCAACCGCGACTCCGGTGGTGAATACCGGCAGCATTAAGGGATCAGCCGTGTACCAGTCGTTCGCTGACCATACGGGTATCCAGGTGCAGTTACTGGCGAATAACACGGTTCTCGGCGAGCTGAGCACCGATCCAACCGGCATTTTTACCTTCACCAATCTGCCGCCGGGCAGCTATGTGGTCAAAGTGCTTGCGCCGCAGCATCTTAGCGCCGCGCAGCCGGCCACGGTCGATGCGACGGGACAGGTCGTGTCGCTCGAACCGCTGACCCTGCTGGCAGGCGATACCGACGACAACGGCGTGATCGACCTGATCGACGCGGGAATGATCGGTGCGAATTACGGCCTGGATGGGGCGCTCGTCCCGCTGGCCGACCTGAACCATGATAATACGATCAACATCGGCGATCTGGTCATCATCGGCATCAACTTTGGGCTGACGGGTGTGCCCAACGCCTGAGTCCGATCAATGCTTGAAGTGGGCAAGGCAGCGCCTTGCCCCTACGGAAACGTGACTTTTAATCGGAATATTTGCCGGATGACGTACTCAGTACCTGGGCAAAAATACGGTCAGATGAGGGGTGGATCGAGGTATCCGCCCCTTATTTTTTTATGGGGAGTCGGATGCGGTTGGTGGACTCGTCCTGCGTGTGAGTGGATCGAGAACCAGGGCGCGAGTGTATTTTTTCGCGATGTGCTGGAGGGGGACGCCAAACTGGCGGTAGGCTGTCCAGGTCAGGCGCAGGGCCTCGACCGGCATGGATCGAACGTTTCTCAGGCTGCATGAAAGCAGCTTGAGTCCCATTTCTTGGCGATAGACTGGCTCTGCGGCCAATGCGTTCCACAAGGGTTTTAAGCGGGCGGTATCCTCGGCCTGCATGTGACCAAAACCTTTGCCGCTCATGAAAAAGCGGCGGTAGGCATCTTCGTCGAGCGGCTGGCCGTTGAGGAGCATTTTCGCCGCGCGGACAGAAATTTCGTGGGAGGCGATGGTCTGCTGCGAGGTTTCCTTCACGGTGACGCGGTTGGTGTCGCTGTCGTCGCTGCGGTACTGCGCCAACGATTCGGGGATGGTGTGGATTTCCGAAACCCGGCTGATGTTCCAGAGGAGTTCGTGATCCTGACCGTTGAACATGTGATAGCCGCCGAGGCGCTCATAGAGATCACGGCGCAGCATGACGGTGGTGTGCGGTAAGGGATTGGTGAGCAGGAGATGAGCACGAACGGTTTCTGGCGTCGGCGGGACTTTCCAGGTAGCGACGACCTTATCATGGCGGTCGATTTTGTCGGCCTGGCTGGCGACCGCCCCGGCTTCGGGGTGGGCGTCGAGGTAGGCGACCTGCCGCTGCAACCGATTGGGCAGCGAAATATCGTCAGCGTCCTGCACGGCGATGTAGTCGCCCTGCGCGCGTTTGCCGCCGGTGTTGCGTGCCGCCGTGTTACCCTGATTGACCTCGTGGAGAACCGGTATGATACGTTTATCGGAAGCGGCGTATTCGGTGATGATTTTCCAGGTGTCATCTTTTGAGCCGTCGTCCACGATGATGAATTCAAAATCGGCGAAGGTCTGGTTGAGGATGCTCTCCATCGTTCTGGCGATGGTGTGGGCGGAATTGTAGGCGGGCATGACGACGCTGACTCTGGGCGACATGCGTTCTCCTTTGAGCGGTTAGCGTGTAGCTGTTAGCGATTAGCAAAGACGAAAAGACGGTTTTCGCTGAATGCTTTGTCCGGTAAATCTTTGAAGCGGGCACGACCTGTCGTGCCCGTACAGAAACGTGTCTTTTGATCGGAATGTTTGCCGGATGAAGCACTTAGCATGATACGCGATGGATGTAAGAGTTGTATCATCCGGTTTTCACCGCATCAACAATGCGCTGTGCTCCGTGAATTTTATCACCACACGGTTTAGGTTAGGGCAAGGGACAAAAAATTAAGCTGTTGGCGAGTTATCATTAGCGTTATGCTGCCTGAACGTGGAGTAATGGTATGACTGAGAAAAAACCGCGAGTCAGTATTGGTATGCCGGTTTATAATGCCGAGCGTTTTCTGGAACAGGCGCTAGACGGCATCCTGGCGCAGACGTTCACCGATTTTGAAGTGGTGATTTCCGACAATGGTTCGACTGACAGCACGCAGGCCATCTGCCAGCGGTATGCCGCGCAAGACCCGCGCATCCGTTATCACCGGCTGCCAAGCAACATCGGCGTGTCGCGCAATTTTAACCGGGTATTTGAACTGTCCTCCGGCGAATACTTCAAGTGGTGCGCGCACGACGACATCCCCAAGCCGACATTCCTCGAAAAATGTGTGGCCGTCCTTGACCAGCGACCGGAAGTCGTCATGTGTTACACCAAAGGCATCGACATCGACGAGAGCGGCATGGAACTGCGCTATTTCACATATACGCTTGATCTGGATTCGCCTGATCCGGTCAAGCGTTTCCATGATATGACCCTGTATGAACACCCCATGCTGACGCTTTTTGGCGTGATCCGTTCGGATGCGCTGCGGCGCGCCGGACTGATGGAGCACTATCCCGTTTCCGACCGGATTCTGATGGGCCGTTATGCGCTACTGGGGCGTATTTACCGTATTCCCGAATACCTGCACCTCAACCGGGAGTATCCGGGGCGGTCGGTCAAGAAATACGGCGACAGCTATCGTCTGATGGCGATGTATAACCCGGAGAAGGCGGGTAAGACCACATTCCCCAACTTTGCCATGCTGTGGGGTTATATCCGGGCGATTTTCGCCTATCCGCTGAGCCTGCGCCAGCGCATCGGATGCCTGCGCGTGCTGTGGCAGTGGGCGTATCCGCGCGAACGCAAATTCCGGCGCGACATCAGCCGGGCAATCAAAAAGCCGCTGCGCCCCCTGTACCATAAATTACGCCCAAGCCGCCGCCCACCGATTGAAGCGTGAGGGTTTAAACCTCAGTTCGGGTTAAGAAATTTTCTCTCATCCCCACCC
>JAIOHN010000082.1 GCA_019912985.1 Anaerolineae bacterium
AGTCATGACTCCCCCCTACAGCCCCTACGCGCTTCCATAGATGTTGCTGCCGCGTATTTATATCATCTTCTTATCGAATTTCCGCCCAGTATTCTGTACAATAACCCTTCAAATTTTCTCAAATGGTGAACAAGGGATAACTAGATGGCTGAGAAGCATGGTTTCGAGCTCATCCGTGAGCAGGAAATCCCGGAAATCAATACCCGTGCGCGGATCTATCGCCATGTGCGTACTGGCGCAGAGCTGATCTCGATGGAGAACGACGACGAAAACAAGGTGTTTGGCATCACCTTTGCCACCCCGCCCACCGACAGCACAGGTGTGCCGCATATCATGGAACACTCGGTGCTGTGCGGGTCGCGCAAGTACCCGGTCAAGGAGCCGTTTATTGAACTGGCGAAAGGCTCGCTCAATACTTTCCTCAATGCCATGACCTTCTCCGATAAAACCACCTACCCGGTCGCCAGCACCAATGCGCAGGATTTCTACAACCTGATTGATGTCTACCTCGACTCGGTCTTTTATCCCAACATCACGCCGGAGACGCTGCAGCAGGAAGGCTGGCATTACGAGCTGGACAGCCCGGATGAGCCGCTGACGTTTAAGGGTGTGGTCTTTAACGAGATGAAAGGCGCGTACTCCTCGCCGGATGGTCTGCTGGGACGCGAGACGGAGCAGTCGCTGTTTCCCGATACGGTCTACGGCTTCGACAGCGGTGGTGATCCAGCCGACATCCCCGACCTGACGTATGAGGATTTCAAATCCTTCCACGATACCTACTATCACCCATCCAATGCCCGCATCTGGTTCTATGGCGACGATGACACGGACGAACGGCTGCGGCTGGTCGATGAATTTATCAAGGACTTCGACCGCATTGACATCCACCCGGACATCCCGCTGCAGCCGCGTTTTCACGAACCGCGTGTGCTGCGCTTTGGTTATGAGCCGGGCGAAGAAGAAAAGGCGATGGTCACCTTCAACTGGCTGCTGACCGAGAATGTGGACCCTGAAACCACGCTCGGCCTGGGAGTGCTGGAGGATATTCTGGTTGGCACACCGGCCTCACCGCTGCGCAAGGCGTTGATCGACAGCGGCCTGGGCGAAGACCTGACCGGCAACGGACTCGACCGGCAGGTGCGCGAGATGTATTTCTCCACCGGCCTCAAAGGAATCAAGGTCGAGGATGTGGACAAGATCGAAGCGCTGATTTTCGATACACTCAAGGCGCTGGTGAATGACGGCATCGAGCCGGATATGATCGAAGCCGCGTTGAACACGGCAGAATTCAACCTGCGCGAATACAATACCGGGCGCTTCCCGCGCGGCCTGTCGATGATGATTACCTCGCTCAGTACGTGGCTGTACAACAGCGATCCGCTGGCCCCGCTGGCGTTTGAAGCGCCGCTGGCAGCGGTTAAAGCGCGGCTGGAAAAGGGCGAGTCCTACTTCGAATCGCTTATCAAGCAGTACTTGCTCGATAATCTACACCGCACCACGGTCATCATGGAGCCGGACCCGGAGGTCAACAAGCAGCGTGAAGCGGCTGAACGGGCGCGGCTGGATGCGGTGCAGTCACGACTCAACGAAGATGATCTCAAGCAGATTATTGCGGACACGATGAAACTGCGTGAGCTGCAAGCCCGGCCTGATTCGCCGGAAGCGCTGGCGACCATCCCCACGCTCAAGCTGGAAGACCTGGAAAAGCAGAACAAGGTGATCCCCAGCGAGGAACTCAAAAGCCAGGGGACGCCGCTGCTGTATCATGATCTGTTTACCAACGGCATCGCCTATCTTGAGCTGGCGTTTAATCTGCGGACGCTGCCGCAGGAATATCTGCCTTATCTGGAACTGTTCAGCCGGGCGCTGCTGGAGATGGGCACAGAGCGCGAAGATTTTGTCAAACTGACGCAGCGCATCGGGCGCAAGACTGGCGGGATTGACACCTCGACGTTTGTGTCTGCCATCCAGGGCCAGTCGCAGAGTGCTGCCTGGCTGATGCTGCGCGGCAAAGGCACGATGGCGCAGACTGACGACCTGCTCGACATCCTGCGCGATGTGCTGCTGACCGCCAAACTGGATAACCGCGAACGCTTCAAGCAAATGCTGCTGGAAGAAAAAGCAGGCGCAGAAGCGGGATTGATCCCTGCCGGGCATCGCGTGGTCAACACCCGCCTGCGCGCGCAGTACAGCGAGGCCGATTGGGTCAACGAACAGCTTGGTGGGGTCACTCAGCTGTTCTTCCTGCGCGATCTCCTCAAGCAGGTGGAGAATGACTGGGACAGCGTGGTCGAAAAACTGGAAACCATCCGCCGCCTGCTGGTCAATCGCAGCACGATGGTGGCGAATGTCACGCTCGACCCAGAGAACTGGGCGCAGTTCCAGCCGCAGCTGGCCGCTTTCATGGGCAGCCTGCCAGCCACGGATGCCACGCTGCACAGCTGGACGCCGACACTGACGCTCCAGGGCGAAGGGCTGACCATCCCGGCACAGGTCAATTATGTGGGCAAAGGCGCTAATCTTTACGAACTGGGCTACCAGTTCCACGGCTCGGCGCTGGTGATCCAGAATTTCCTGGGGACCAGTTACCTGTGGGAGCGGGTACGTGTCCAGGGTGGCGCTTACGGCGGCTTCAGCACGTTCGACCGTCACTCCGGTATCCAGACATTTCTGTCCTACCGTGACCCGAATCTGCTCAAGACGCTGGATAACTATGATGGCGTGAGCGACTTCCTGCGCGGGTTGGAGCTGCATCAGGATGAACTCGCCAAGAGCATTATCGGCACCATTGGCAGCATCGACTCCTACCAACTGCCGGATGCCAAGGGCTATACCGCCCTCATCCGCCACCTGATCGGCAGCACCGAGGCTGATCGCCAGAAAATGCGCGATGAAGTGCTCAGCACCAGTGTCCAGGACTTCCGCAAGTTTGGCGAAACGCTGACTGAATTGAATGCGCAGGGGACGGTTGTCGTGTTAGGCTCGCGGGATGCGATCGAGAAGGCCAATGAGCAGCGTGAGGACTTCCTGAAAGTCACACGGGTGATGTAGATTGATCCAATAAAAAGTACGGACACGGGTTCCCGTGTCCGTACTGTGTTGACTGTGACTGATCTGACTCTTACATCGCTTTTTCGTTGACGGTGTTGGCGATGTTGGTCAGCTTTTTGTCGGTTTCTTCCTCTTCGTCCAGGGTTTCCTGGAGCAGACGCGCCGCTTCCTGATTGCCCATGGTGTAGGCGTAGGTGCGCAGTGTGCCGTAACCGGCCATCTCGTAATGCTCCACGCGCTGGGCGGCGGCGATCAAAGCGGCGTCCTTTACATTGGAATCGCCTTTTCCTTTGACGACATCTTCACCCTCGCTTACCAGACCTTTCATCGCGTCACAGGTTTCGCGGGATGGCTTTTCGCCAATCGTCTCAAAAACCTGCTCCAGCCGCTTCACATGGTTCTTGGTCTGCTTGAGGTGTTCGTTGAACGCGTTTTTCAGCTCTTTGTTGGAAGCCGCTTCAGCCATCTTCGGCAGCGCCTCGACCAACTGATGCTCTGCGTCGTAGATGTCTTTTAATTCAAACAGAAACAGATGCTCAAATGACTTAAATTCCATGGTTCGTTCCTCTCTACTTACAACACTCCCATTACGATAAACCTTTCCCCGGTCGTGAGCATGAGATTTGTGGTTCAAGTTGGGATAGGACAAGCGGCCTGCCCCTGCATCCCCCGGTTGGTATTAGGCCCAAGGGAAGCATCTTGGTAGTCGATTTCGGATGGTGACAGACGGAGAGTGTTACATGCGATGGCCGTATTTTAAGAGGGTGGTATCGACCATGCGCTGCGCCAGTTGATCGACAAATTTGGCGTCTTCCCGCTGGTGGGGGCGGTAGGATTTGAGCACGGCCTCAAGGCCGTGGAGATAATCCAGCGGCTTGTAATTCGGCGCTGGCAGCAAATCATCGACCAGCACGCCACCAATCACCAGCGGCAGGTAAAGATCCTCAAATGCCAGTTTGATTTCCGGGTTCCACAACATGCGAATCAGGTTTCGGCTGTAGACTTCGACATCGCTCCGGCTGCCAAAGGCCTCGCCGGTCGCCTTATCCAGCAGCTCGAAGCCCACCATTATCCCATCGCGCAGGAGATCATCAAAGACGCGCCCGACCAACGACTGGATTGGCGCTTCCAGGATGGCCGGGTCACTATCCAGCAGGCTCAACATGCTGCGGCACCACTGCGCCAGGAGGATCGGTCGGCCATTGGTGGGCAGCCCGGCCTGTAAGCGTGAATGCACATGATAGGGACCTGGCCCCGGCTCCCCGGCCAACTTGAGGACAAAGGTGAGCAGACGCGCGATAAAAATCGCCTCAATGTCATGGAGTGGATACACCGTGTTGAGGCGGTGATGGGTCGCTGCCAGCACGGGCTTATACAGATTTTGTGGGGTGAGCAGGGGCAGCACTTTGTGCCGGAGGTCGGTGCTGTGGCGTTCCACCATGGGGCGGGTATCGGTGTGCTCGGCCATCGTCCACAGGCTCACCCAATCTGCCTGCGGGTTGCTGGCTTCGTCGCCAATATCCGGCAGCAGCATCAATGGCACCTGGATACTTTGCCGGAGCAGGCCGCGCTGCTCTGCGGAAAAAGGCAGTGCTTTCAGGGCGACGATCTGCTGGATCACATCCTCGGAAATGGCGAAATAATAATTCAGGTTGACCTGCTGTTTGCTCGTCTGGCGGACGGAAAGCGGCTTGCTGGCGAGTTTGGCCTGAATCTCGACGCCGATCAGGTGCCGCCCGGTGGCGGTGGTCGATAGTGTACGGGCAGGCATCAACGCATAACCCACCTCGCCGGGGCGCATCCGCACGCGCAGCCAACTGCTTTTGATCTGGAACTGGCCGGGCTGTCCCTGTTGATCTTTTTCCGGCATCTGGAAGTCAATGCGGACAGTCGCCACCGCGTCCGAGGTGTTCTGAAGCAGCAGGATGATCTCGAAGGGTTTGCCCGGCTCCACCGGATACGGGCGTACCGCCGCCGCCATCTCGATCACACCGACTGTAAATCGCTTGCCACCCGTGATAAATCCCAGCAGGTCCGGGTAGTTCGGACGATCCGAATTAAACATCTGCATCCAGCCCCTTTCGATCTGTATTATACAGTAGACCGCACCTGCTTTATACTGAGCTAGCGCTGAAATTATTTCATGGCTGGAAACTCATGTCGATGGAGAGGATTTCTTGGTTGAACGTGATGACCGTTTGACAGGTGCATTTCCCTGGCGCGCCCTGCTGCTGGTGCTGTTGGTCGCGCTGGTTGCACGGGCGCTGCTGCTTGCCAGTGGTGCGGTGAGCTTTCACGCTGACGAAGCGGTGGTGGGCCTGATGGCGCGGCATATTCTGGAAGGCGCACGTCCGACATTTTTCTACGGACAGGCTTATATGGGCAGCCTGGATGCATGGCTGGTGGCATTGGGATTCGCCACGCTGGGCGAGTCCGTGCTGACGATTCGCATCGTGCAGAGCGCCCTGTATCTGCTGGTGGTGGCGACGGGTTTTGGAGTCGCGTGGCGGCTTTCGGGGCGTGTGGTGGTGGCGCTGGTGGCCGGGTTGTTTATGGCCGTGCCGCCCGTGAACACGGCGTTATACACCACCGCGACACTCGGCGGCTACAACGAAACCCTGCTGCTTGGGAATCTGCTGCTGTGGCTGGGCTACGATGTCGCGCATGCGTATGCGCGCTCCGGCTGGCGCTGGGGCCTGTTGGGATTGTGTGCCGGGATCGGCTGGTGGGCGAACGGGCTGATCGTCGTCTATATCCTGCCGGTGGCCGTGATGCTGCTGTACGTGCTGCTGGTCAAGCGCTCGATCAGGCTCATGAGCGCTGTGCCATATATCGCCGTGGCATTCCTGGGCTTGATCATCGGCAGCGCGCCGTGGTGGGTGTTCGATTTCGGCCACGATCACGCGGCGCTGGCGACATTTATCCACAGCCAGCAAAGCGGCGAGTTTGAAGGCATTGGCATTCCGTATGTGCCGCCGGGCCAGCGGGTGCTTGGCCTGGTGTTGATCGGCCTGCCTGCCTTGATCGGCCTGCGCTTCCCGTGGGAATCGGCCTACTTTCTGCCGCTGGTGGGGGTGCTGGTGCTGCTGCTGGAATTGTTCGCGGTGTATCATCTGCTGCGCAATGCTGATGCTTTGAAGCCGGAAGGCCGTTTGCTGGCGCTGGGGATGCTCGGGCTGTTCTGCGCGGTCTTCATCGCCTCGACCTTCGGCGCAGACCCCACCGGGCGCTATTTTCTGCCGCTGACCCTGCCGCTTGGTATTGCCCTGGGTACGTTCATCGACTGGCTGCGCCAGCGTCTGGAAGGCCGGGCGTTGATGCTATTGGCACTGGCGCTGCCAGTGCTGCTGGTGCTGGGCTATCAGGCGGGCGGACAGGTGGCTGCTGCCAACAGCGTCAGCGGCCTGACGACTCAGTTCGACCCGGTTTCGCACCTTTCCAATGCCGATGATGCGCAGTTGATCGCCTTTCTAGAGGCACATGACCTGAATCATGGCTACAGCAACTACTGGATCGCCTACCGCCTGGCCTTCCTGAGTGACGAACGCCTGCAATACAGCGCGGCGCTGCCTTATAAGACCGATCTGAGTTACAACGCCGCGGACAATCGCTATCAGCCCCTGGCAGAAGCGACCGAAAACGCCGAGCGTGTGGCCTATATCACGAGCAATTTGCCAGAACTGGATGCATTGTTGCAGGCCGATTTTGCGGATTACGATTATCAGGTGGAGCACATCGGGCCGTATACGATCTACTATGATTTTGACCCGCCGCACCCACAGCCACGGACACGCTGGCAGCCGGATTAGCCGACGCGCCGCCCCACCTTCTGCATCTGGTAAGCGGTGTCGTGGAGCGCAAGAATATCCTCCACCACCAGTTCGCGCGCCTGCGCATGTTGAAAGGCGGAGTCGCGGCCCACGCTGAACATATAATGCGTACCGGGGATCACACGGATATGGCCTACCGGCATCTCCAGTGTGGTGAGCAGGTCGAGCATGGGCGTGAGGCCCACCAGCGGATCACGATGGCCGAGCATCACGCGGAATAACTCGAAGTTGCGCGGGATTTCCCAATCACGTAGTTGGCCCATCGCCAGGATGGTCGCGCCAGTGGTGCCACGATCCACCACATCGGTCTGATGGCGGTGAATTTCCTTGACGGTATCGGTAGACCCGGCGCATAGAATATCCAGAATGCGCGGCTTGACCGCGCGATAGATGATCTCGAAAGCGGGAATGCGGTTGACGATGCTCAGACCGAGGCCCATCGAGGTATAAAAGGCGGCTTTCACGTCATCGACCAGCAGCAGCGCCGGGGCCAGCGCGTAGCGGGTCACCTCGCCATAGCGCCATTGCAGCGGGTTGCAGTAGAAGAGGGTCGCGCCGCCCATGCTGTGGCCGACAAAGTTCATCACCTTGATGCGGGGTTCACCGGGCTGACGCCGCAGTTCCAGTACATCCGCCCAGCGCTGAAGGGTGCGCATGGCTGCCGGGGGATTGCATTCTTCCAGACGAGGATCGCGCGTGAATAGGCTGCCGCCAAACCCGTTGTGATCCACGGAAATAGCGATCAAACGGCGGTTGGCCTGCACAACCAGTGCGGGCAGCAGCTCCCAGATGCCGTATGTGCCGGTCCAACCATGAACGAAAATCACATAACCATCCGCATCGTCCAGGCGTTCCGGCAGGTGACCATCGGGGGTATCGTAATCCTCCGCCCAGGTCATCTGCCAGGTCATGTTGTCCAGCAGGCTATCGAGCAGCAGCCCGTTGCCGGCGGTCATATCGACCAACCGCTCATCGAGCAGTTTGCGCATGTTATAGGTGGCAGTGTAGGTATCGTCCAGCGGCCCCATACCGCGCGTCTCAAAGCCTGAAGCCCATGTCAAGTTCCCCAATTATCCCTCCCCTGCCCGGTCGTCGATCCCGATGGCCTGGCGATGTTTCTGTACACACTTGCGATTCAGTATAGCATGATTGGCGGTCGCGAAAGAAACGCCCGAAACACGGCGCATTTGCCTCTTGCAGATGACGTTACGTCATCACTTATACTCTGTGCTATAGAGAGAGGAGGGTTACATCGAACACAAATGGTATGGCGTGGGTAAATTTGCAGAACGCGCCGGGGTGAGTGTGCGGACGCTGCAATATTACGACAAGATCGGCCTGATGAAGCCTTCCGCGTACTCGGAGCATGGTCGCCGTCTGTACAGTGATCAGGATGTCGCCCGGCTTCAGCAGATTCTGACGCTGAAATTTATCGGCCTCACGCTGGAGGAAATCCGCAGCCTGCTCACAAGCGATCAGGTGGAGATGGCGGCGCTGCTGGCGCGTCAGCAGCAGGTGTTGAAGCAGCAGGCGCAACACCTGGCCGCTGTCATCCAAACGATTGAGCAGGCGCTTGCCACATTACAACTCTCGAAAACGATGGACCTTGAACAGCTCATCATGATTATAAAGGCGGTAAACATGCACAATCACGCAGACTGGTTTGATCAACTCCTGACACCGCAACAGCGCGACAAGCTGGCAATTGGCGGTACATTGGCCGACCAGCAGCAGATCGGCGAAGCCTGGAAGCAGCTTTTTGAAGATGTACAGGCGCATATGATGGAAGATATTCGGCATCCTGAGGTGCAAAAGCTGGTGGATCGCTGGGACGCATTGATGGGCGATTACACGCAGGGCGATGCCGAATTGCAGCAGCAGCTGCATACCGCTTATTTGCAGATGGGCGAACTGCTCAACCGCGACTCCGCCTCAGCAGCACAGGATTATGCACAGACCCTGCATGACGCAGCCGAGTTTATTCAGCGCGCACGGGCAGCCAGAGGGGATTAGCCCCGTTACCAACCCGACGTCCCTGGCCCGCCTTTAAATGGCCCGACGATGTTGGCTGTAATCCAACCGCCGTAAAAGTCGCCTTCCTGGGGCGTGACCTGCTCCTCATCGACATAACAGGCATCTACCCGGCTCGGATAGAACATCAGATAGCCTTTGATGGTCTCATAGCCGGGTGCGGGATCGAGATAACCCCAGGCGGCGTTTTCCGAGATACGATCGCCGACCTTCACCGTCCAATAGCTGGCCGCGCCCTTGAATTCGCAGAAGGTGCGCTGACGGGTTTGGGTCAGATACTGCATCTGCACATCTTCGGGTGGGATGTAGTAAGCGGGCGGATGGCTGGTTTCCAGCACCCGAACGGCGCGGGTGGTGTCTGCGATCATCACGCCGTTGAAGATGACGCGGACACGCCTGTCTGTTGGCTCGACACGCGGCGGGCGCGGGTAATCCCAGACAGATTCCTGTCCCGGTTTTAGAGGTTGCTTGTGTTCAGGCATCCATTATTCTTTCGTTAAAACTCACGATATTATAACCGGCCTTGAGGCAGATGACCGGCTTTCAAGGTGGTCAATTGCTCGGCTGTGAACGGTGGCTCAAAGAGTGTTGGCGATTCATGATAGCAGCGGAACAGATCGACAATAAAATGCAACCGGTCTGAGAGCTGCGCCCAATCCACCGCGCCGCTATCGCGTGTGCTGTCGGGCGTGGGGTCAATCGCTTCGAGCAGGCTGCACAGCTCCGGCAGCACGATCTGCTGAAGCGACGGTGGAAACGCACCCGGCACGTCCCGCCCAAGCCGCAGCCGCACCCCGCCCGGAA
>JAIOHN010000792.1 GCA_019912985.1 Anaerolineae bacterium
ACGACGGTCAACGATGTGCAGGATGGTTGCAGCGAACCCACATCATCCGATCTCACCAGTTCCGATACCGGCGCTGGCACAACCACCAACACCACATCGACCAACGGCATTCTCTCACCTTTCGGTGGCGTCATCAATTCAAACTTCCTGTCCGCAATCAATCCTACACCGCAGCCACCAGTCATCATCGGCGCACCAGTTAACACTGTAGGTCGTTCGGATACGCCCGGCGTGATTTTTGCCGAGTGCAATATGTATTATGATCGCGCCAAACCCGGTGTCCTCTACGATACGGATAGTATCACCCTTTTCTGGTCATGGTTTGCCAAGACTGAAGAGCAGGTGCAGAACCACATCGCCAACGCCAATTACAACGTACACTTCAACACCGCACCGCTGAATTACGTCGGGGTCAGCCCGATCACCCAACGCACCAATAATTACTGGGTGTTCTATACCTCGTCCATTGGCAAGCTGACACCAGGCAGCTATGGCATTGAGTTCCAACTCACCTGGGAGAACGCGATTACAGATGGGTATGATGATTATGGCCCTGGGACAGATAACCCGGAGATCTACAGCAACTGCACCTTCGAGATTCAGCGCAATCCCTTCGGGACCAAGGTGACAAGTTATAACCTGATGTACAGTCGCCCGCAGTAAAACCGTACCTCAGCTGTCATGTCGACCCTTACCCAGTCCGCCGCTGATCTTTTCGGCGTTCAACTGACCTCACACCAGGTAGACCAGTTCACAGCCTTCAATCGTGAACTGGCTGCCTGGAACACCCACACCAATCTTACGGCTATCACTGAGCCAGACGAGGTCCGCGTCAAGCATTTCCTGGACTCACTGTCGGTGGTGTGTGCCGCACCCATGATGCCGGGGATGCGCGTGATAGATGTCGGCACTGGTGCGGGGTTCCCTGGCCTGCCGCTTAAAATCGCCTATCCTGACATTCACCTGACGCTGCTGGAAGCCACCGGCAAAAAAGTGACCTTTCTCGATCACGTGGTGACCGTGTTGGGGCTGGATCATGTCACCACACTTCACGCCCGGGCCGAAGAAGCCGGACACATGAACGGGCAGCGCGGCGCATACGATCTGGTATTGGCGCGTGCCGTGACTCGGCTGCCGGCGCTGGTGGAATATTTGCTGCCGCTGGCGAAGCTGGGCGGGCGTTGCATCGCCATGAAAGGCCATACTGCACATGCGGAAATCAAGGATTCGCAGCGCGCGCTGTCGATCATCGGCGGGCATGTCACAGCGGTTGAGACGGTTGAGCTGCCAGGAATTGAGGAGCCGCATTACCTGGTCGTCATCGAAAAAACGGCACACACCCCTTCCGCCTACCCACGCAAACCCGGTATTCCCAGCCGCAAACCGCTCGCCTGAGCCCCTTTTCATAGCTCAAAAAGTCGGAAAATAAATCCAAAGTAACCCACTGCCCAGTAGCAATGCGCTGCGGAAACGTGGTATCTTTAGGCAAAAGACACCACAACAGGGAAAAATCATTGCTGAGTGTAGTTCTTTTCGCACCGGTGACGCCGACCACAGCCGAAGGCGGTGGTTCGATAGGCGCATTGCTGTTGTACGTTCTCGTGGCCCTGGGGTTTTCCTTCCTGTGTTCGTTATGTGAGGCCATTCTCCTTTCCGCTTCAGTATCGCACATTGAAGTGATGGCGCAGCTTGGCAGGCAGTCCGGCATATTGATGCGCAAGCACAAAGTCAATGTCGAAAGGCCCATCTCCGCGATCCTCACACTCAATACAATTGCCCATACGGCTGGCGCGACTGGCGCAGGCGCAGAGGCCGCCGCCATCTTCGGCAATGACCTGATTACGCTGATTTCCATCGTCCTCACGCTGCTTATTCTGGTCTTTTCCGAAATCATCCCCAAGACCCTGGGGGCGCTTTACTGGAAGCCGTTGCTGCCGTTCGCTGCCTGGTCCATCGAAATTCTGGTTATTCTCTTTTATCCCTTCGTCTGGTTCTTCGAGCGCATGACCAGTGTCATGACCCCCAACGAAAAAGAACCCACGGTCACTCGCTCCGAACTGGAAGCCATGGCCGAGATCAGCTCTGGCGAAGGTGCGTTAGAGGAAACCGAGCATCTTATCCTGCGCAACTTGCTGCATCTCAGCCGGGTGCAGGTAGGGGATATTATGACGCCGCGCACCGTGGTATTGGCTTTTCAGCAGGATACAACCGTCGATGAGGTGATTAATCGACACAAAGTATTACCCTATTCTCGGATTCCGATTTATGATGAGAATACAGATGACATCATTGCGTTTGTGCTGCGCAACGAAATTTTGACCGCTGCCGCCCAGGATCGACCGCATGTCCCGCTGAAAGAACTCTCCCGTTCACTGCATTCGATCCCGGAAACCATGCAGGTCACGAAAGCACTTGAGGAATTTATGTCACGGCAGCAGCATATGTTCCTGGTTTTTGATGAGTATGGCGGAACAGCAGGCATTATCACGATGGAGGATGCATTCGAATCACTGTTGGGTGTGGAAATCACCGACGAATCCGATATCGTTGCCGACATGCGTGAGCTGGCACAGCAGCGCTACCAACGCCAGCAGCAGTTGTTAGGTGTCATTGTGGATGAAAAGAACGCCAATCCGCCAGCAGCAACACCCTAGGAGGTAATCAGCCAGTTAGTTGTGGGATGGGTGAGAACAATGTCCGAGCCTTCAATCGAAACCGCAATTCAGCACTTTCGTCAGGGTGAACACCAGAGTGCTTATCAAATGATCCAGCAAGTCCTGCGCAGTGACCCGGGCAATATTCAAGGATGGGCATGGCTTGCTTATATGTCAGAAAATATCGAGCAGAAACGCGTTGCACTGCGCCGTGCTTTGGTCCTCGCGCCAGATGATGAACGGATCCTCAACGCGCTCCAGCGCCTGAACACACCGCATCAAATTCATCGCGCCGCCGAGAAAGGAGTCTACATCTCCTACGCTCGGCCCAACGAACTTTTCGCCTTCAACCTGGCACACGGCCTGCGCAGCAGTGGCGTCAATGTCTGGTTGGATATTGTCGATGTCCCGGATAATATCGACTGGTACACCGCCATTACGCATGCGCTTGCTCGCTGCGGCATCATGCTGGCGATACTCTCGCCTGCGGCGCTGGCAACCCCGGATCTTCACGCGGAGTGGCGCTACTATGAAGAAAAAGGCAAGCTGGTGCTGCCGCTGTTGGCCGAGGATTGCGGTCTGCCTGATCAATCGTTGTGGCTGGAAACCGTCGATTTCCGTCCCGGTGCAGACCAATCGCTCACCCGCCTGTTGAGCTTACTCGGTTACAACACGGTCACGCAGAGCTAAATGCAGTTCGTCGGCCACCTGCATCCTATCCCGCCCTACGATTTCGCGCGTTCGATTGCCGCGTCCAATTATCACACCGTGCTCGATGTCGCTCGTGATGGTGAATACTGGCGTGCCCTGCACTTCGGTGATGAAACTGCGCTGGTGCGAGTCACCAGCCAGGGAACACTCGACCAACCCGCCTTATGTGTGGAGCTGGCAGCCACTACTGGCCCGATTCATCATGCTGATATGTTGGAGGCGGTGGCGCATATTCTGGGGGTGAACAGCGATTTACGCCCTTTTTACACCGCTATCGCCCAGGACCCGGTGCTGTGGCCGATTGTCGAATCGCTTTATGGCCTGCGGCATGTACGCGCCGCCAGCGTGTTCGAAGCACTGGTCACAACCGTCATCGAGCAGCAGATTTCACTGCGGCAGGCGCAGAAAGCTGAACGCTGGCTCGTCCAGTGGGCGAATAACTGCCTGGAATATAACGGCCACACTTATTTCACCTTTGCCACCGCCAGGCAAATCGCGGCGGCAACCGTCGAAGACCTGACCCCACTCAAGATCACCTTTCGCCGGATGCAGGTACTGATTGATGTCGCGCACCAGCAAATTGACGGCGAGATCGACCTGGAAGGGCTGCGCAGCCAATCCCCGCAGCAGGCTTACAGCAGCATTGTCCGTCTCAAAGGCATCGGTCAATGGACAGCAGGCTGGACCGTCATCCGCTCAATGGGGCATTACCAGTACATTGGGGAGAATGATGTCGCGCTTCAGGCAGCGATCAATCACCATTTCTATGGTGAAACCGGACGAGTCGCGCCCCAGGTCGTGGCAGATACCCTGGGGCGCTATGGCGACTTCGCAGGTGCAGCCGCCTTTTTCATCCTGATGCGTTGGGCCAACGACCGCTACTGAGTCAAATCCAGCAGAACGCCGATGCGCCCGTTCGCGCCGCCCAGCGCGTGACTCACGATCAGTGTGTATCTACCATCTGCGGGGATCACAAAATCCTCGATCACAGCGTCCAGATTGCCCCCGCCATCGTCATTGCCAACCAGTGCCATACGATTGGAATCGACCACCACCACCAGTGGGTCGGCCTGGCTGTTCTCCAGCGTGCTGGCGGCGATGTTCAGCGTCTGCCCCTCAGCAGCTTCAAACGGGAAATTGTAGACCCAGCCCGGTTCCATATCGATCACAACGGGGTCGCTGCCGCTCAAACTGTCGAATGAGGTAAACTCGCGCGTGGTGATATTATCCATCCACAGAAGATAATCGGACGCCGCATCCGCCACCTTATTCGCCGAGGTGTTAACCGACGCGCGGAACAGATACAGGCGGCTGTTATCCGGGGTGAGATCAAGTGCGCTGTTCAGATCATTCAGTGCTGAGTCGAAATCAGCACGAGAGCTGTAGAGCAGCGCCCGGTTCACATAGGGTTGGACGTTGCTGGGGTCCAGCTCAATCGCCTGATTGAGATCGTCCAGCGCATCATCCAGATTCCCCAGTTGCATGTTGACCGCACCCCGCTGGCTGTAAGCGCGGTTGTTATCCGGCTGTAGTTCAATCACCGCATTGTAATCCGAGAGCGCCTCGTCATAATGCTGCTGGAAGGCCAGCACATTTCCACGAATGAGGAGGGCATCGGTGTTGCTCGCGTCGAGTTCAATCGCCTGATTCAAATCGTCAAGAGCAGCTTCAGCATTATTCTGCTGAACGTAGATATTGGCGCGTGTGGATCGAATTTGTGAGGTATACGCCGGGGAGTCCGGCGCAAAGGTCAGCGCATGATTGAGATCCGACAGGGCCGAATCGAGTTCCCCGACCTGCTCATAGGTCACACCCCGGCCATAAAAACCCTGGCTGTCTGTGGGATTCAGCAGGATGTAGAGGCTGTAATCGAGCAAGGCCCGGCCATAATTCTGTGCCTGGACAGCCTGTCCAGCCTGCATAAACAACTCAGGAGCCACCACCAACGGCACTTCATCACTCGTGTTGGTATCATCCTGAGCAAAGACCGGAACCGTTACCACCCATAAAAGGACTACGACAGTCAACACGACAAGTTTACGCATAGGACAAATCTCACCACCATTTGACTTTAATAAATTTTATAGCAATATTTCAATGATGTAACCCGTCTGGGTTAACATCGTCTGAGAGGTTATTTTCGGTAGATTTGTCCTGATTCGGTCAGATTGTCAGTTGATCGTAGAGCATCTCCTGCGATAAGCTCGGCAATACCGCATGACGACTCTGCAAGGTCAGTGCCGCCGCAGTCACACCCAGGCGCATCGCTTCGTCCACTGGCACACCGTTTAACAGGCCAAAAATGACTGCGCCAGAAAAAGCATCACCCGCCCCGCTGGGGTCCACAACTCGCGTGTTGATCGCTGGCAGGAAACCGGCTCCACTGCTGTCCGCATAAGCCAGTCCATGCTCGCCCATAGTCACCACGCCGATCTGCGTTCCCAGCGAAACCAGATGCCGCGCGATGTCGATCGCGGTTTCTCGATCCTGTGCCGGGTTATCCAAACCGCAAAGGGCCGCCGTTTCCGCTGCGTTGGGTGAGACCATGTACATGCTGCCGATGTGTTCATAGAGGCGTTCGGCCAGTTCCGGCGAGGTTGGATCACCACAAACCCGCAGGTCGTAGCGCGTCGTAATTTCAAACAGCGTTGCCAGCGCACCCTCGTTTAAGGTCGCGTCAATCACCACCATTTGCGCCCCTGCGAACAGGTCTTCATGGCCTAACAGGTAATCCGAATCCACCGTGTTCATCACGGTGTAATCCGCCACCGTGGTGAGCAGACCGTCATCAGGTTGGCTGAGTGTAATCGTCGTTGAGGTGGATGAACCGGCCACCACACGTACACGATCACACTGAATTCCGCTGGCTTTGCATTTTTTCAGCACCCGCCTGCCCATCGCATCCTGGCCGACTGCGGAAAGCAGATGGGTCTCCACCTCCAACCGCGCCAGGTTCTCCGCGATGTTACGGGCAACACCACCGACATAATTACGGACACGACCCAGATTTTGTGTTCCCCAATGCAAACTGCCATCAGGCCGTCCTGTGACATCAATTCCAGCCGAACCGATCACCAGCACGTAGCCCTCATCCATCATGGTGCTCCTTGTCCAGTTTCCGGTGGTTGCGAGGCTTACAACTTAGATTGTGTCGCTTTTTGCACGTGGCGTCAAACAAAAAAAGCGCATCCGGGTGGATGCGCTTCCGATTTTACGCAATTGGTCTTATTGAGCCGCTTTGACAGCGATGCGATGCGGTTTGGCTTCGGCGCTCTTCGGCAGCACCAGCGTCAGCACCCCATTATCAAAGGTGGCTTCGGCAGCGTTGGTATCGACTGGCACGTTCACCATCAGCCGGCGTTCAAACTTGCCATGGAACCGCTCACGCAGCACGTAGTTGGACTCTGCTTCCGGCCCACTGACTTCACCGCGAATGACCAGCGTGTCGTCGTCCAGTGTAATTTCCACACTTTCGGGATTCACACCAGGCACAGAAGCGGTCAGCACGATCTGATTTTCATTTTCATAAGCATCAATCGGCAGGCGGTAGACATTTTCGCCTTCGGTGCGCGGGGCGTTGTAGCGGCGGCGATTGACGTAAACAGGTTCGCGTACAAGTAACATGGTTTATCCTCCGTCAGGGAATTGACTTGTTTTAACTGTCCTTATGGTAGAAGGTCCGCGTAAGAAATATATCGGCAGCGTGTAAGCGATCTATATGTGAATATAAGAAAAATATTGTGATTGCTTATGAGTTGTTTTGATGCGGGGTGGTTTCTTCGTGATTCAGCACATAGTGCACCCGCGATTCCAGCTCGCTCAGCATGATGGCGGTTGCGCCCCATACCTGATGTCCCTCGACATCATAGTAGGGAATGCGCACACGCTGGCCCTTAAATTCGCGGTACCCATAGGCTTTGGTGCCTTCGTCCAGCAGCATGGAAAGACTGAAGCCAAAAACTTCTGTCACCTCGGCTGGATTGGGGATGAAGGTTGGCATTTCCGCCAGTGCGCCCACGACAGGATGCACATGAAAATCACTTGGCGGGATGTAAATCGGCGTGAGCTGACCCAGCAGCATCACATGCTGGCCGCATACGCCTAATTCCTCGCAGGTTTCGCGTAATGCGGTCGCGACAAAGGAGTCATCCTGGGGATCGCGCCGTCCGCCGGGGAAACTGATCTGGCCGCTGTGACCGCGCAAGCGTTCGTTACGCCGTGTGAGCGTGATGTGCCAGTCATCATACTGCGGATAGAGCAGCACCAGCACCGCCGCCTCGCGTGATTCGGGCGTTGGCCCCGGTTGCAGCGCCCGTGAGCCAGGGATCATATACTGGTGAGCGCTTGCCGCATCGAATTCAGGCAGATTAACTGCCGCCCGGATTTGTTCCAATGTCAGCATAAAATCAGATTTCCTGCCAGACATGCAGGTAATGGCCCTTGCGCCGGTAAATGATGCCTTGCTCCACATGCGGTTCGCCAGCATCAACCGGTATCAGACGCAGCCGCAGTTGATCACTGCCAGGCCGTCCCTGATCATCCCAGTCCGTTAGCAGACTCTGCAAAGCCATAATTGCATCCGAGCCACCAAACAGATTCACCTCACCATGCCCATTGTAAGGCACAAAGCAGGCACTGCCCTGTGTGATAAACGCAAATCCGTGGCCTTCGATGCCGTACACCTGCTGATTGGCACCAACGTGGTACACAGCAAAGGCGTAATCATCCGGCACATGCAGAATCAAATAGGGCAGCAGCCCCTGCCAGTATTCATTGGCATCCAAGCGGGTGTCAAGCAGACTGGTTTCAGCATCTTCCGAGAAGAGCAGATGCAAAGCAGCGCTATCGAGCAGGGCCGCAGAGTTCGTGGTCAGCATCAGGGCTGAATTGCCCACGCGCTGCGTAACCACTGGCCCGGCATCCACGCCGCGCAGCCGAATAAAGCCGCAGGGGACATTGTTCTCGCTGTACAACGAATCATCGTTTTCAAGGTGAAAAATACCGCTCACCTGAAAAGCATTTAACCACAGCGGCGCGACGATCAAACCCCGTGGTTTGAGCTGCGTCACCCAGGCCAAAGGGATGTCCCACACACCGACCGTGGCGATAATCCGGTCATAAGAGGCACGCGGTGAATAACCGGATGCGCCATCCCCCTGGACCACGCGCACCTGTCCATAGAGCGCCCGCTGTAAATTATTCTGCGCCTGCGTGACCATCTCCGGGTCCACATCAATGGTGGTGACCGTACCCCGGTTGCCGATAATATGCTGAATCAGGGCTGCGTTATAACCGGTCCCGGCACCGATCTCCAGCACATTGTGTCCCGGTTCCAGTTGCAGTTGTTCCAGCATCATCGCCACCATCGTTGGCTGGCTGGCGGAACTCACCACCGTGCCGTCTGATTCGCGCTTGACCGCGACCACATCGTCCACATACGCCTGGTCAAGTGGGACATCCGGCACAAAGCGATGACGTGGTACACCTAAAAAGGCCGCTTCGACCAATGGGTCTTTAAGCTGACCTTTTTCTTTTAGAGCCTTCACCAGACCCCGGCGCAGTTTAATTGAAGGATCGCCGCTAGCAGTCATACCAGGCCCGACGTTTGCGCAGCGATACGCCAGCCTCGGCGTCACTGCGGCGCGTGGTACGCACCCGCCCGCGCGAATCAATATGGACCTGTCCGGCACGCTGCAAACGAGCGAATTCCTCTGGGGTAATCACCGGAGCCGGTTCGCCACCCAGGCGCTCCAACCGATCTTCCATCGGGTCGCGGCTTGGGTCAATATTCTCGGCCATCTCGGCTTCGCTGCGTCCGTTCGCTTCTGGCATAGTCGGCGGCTCCTGTGTCGGCGCTTCTTGATTCTGGTCGTTGGACGCTTCGTTTACGACGTTGTTTTCTTGTTCTTCCATTACTGCTAATCCTCATCTTTTTCTTGCATGACGATTCCGGTCGCATCCATCAGGTCATCCAGCGAAATATCGGCCTGTTCACCGGTCAATTCGGCCCGGTTGCGCAGCTTGTCGCCACACACCAGACAATGCGGATCGCGATTGATCGTCACCCACACCGCCGTTTGCGGCTGGTTGATTTGCCCACTGACGATTTCCAGCGCGCTATTTGCCAGTATAACCGTATTTCCGGGCATTGGCTCATAAACATCTGTACCCTTTAACAACTCGTTCAGCACAAGCTGTGCCTGAGTTGTCGCGACACGGGTCACATGCAGCCACAGGCCCGGTTCCGCTTCCAGTGTACCCTCCGGCCCGATCATGCCGTAATCCAACTCTTGTCCTGCTTCTCCCATCGCCTGCGCGATCTCTTCGCGCAGTTCGGCGGCCCAACAGGCATAACACGGGCCGTCATAGGGATAAATCACCACCGAGTCGCCGCCTTCGCCGCGTTCATATACGCCTGCATAGACAGCGGGCAAGTTGCGGTCAAGCGCGAACTGGTTGAGCACATACTTTGGGCCTTCACCATCGACCGCTGACACCAGAATGTCGATATGGTCGAGCGCGTCCGCATGTTGTTCGATACGCCCCTTGCGCACTTCCACCTGGGCGTGTGGGTTGCGGTGATGAATCAGATCCGCCACGGCATCCACCTTGTGCCAGCCGATATAACGTCGGTCGGCCACATGGCGAACGATATTGCCTTCTTCCAGCACATCATCATCCACCAGGACAAAATGCCCCACACCGCTCATCGCCAGATGCAGCGCCACCAACCCGCCGCCAGAACCCAGCCCGACAATGGCGACTTTTTTCTGCGCCAGCCGCTTCAGGTTGTCCGTACCCAGTAACTGCTCTACCCGATCCCAGCTCATGATTGTTCCTCAGTCTCAATCTCAGCCGGTTCTTGATCATCTGTCTGCCCACCGCCAACCCCTGCCGCAACCTCGTCACTGGCGGCAACCGCTGTCTCAGCAGGCGATTCGATATGCAGCGCAGGTGTTTTTTCCAGTGCGTGAATATAATCCACCAGATATTTCTCAGCAGACCATTGCCAGTCCGGTGGGTCTGGGACCGCCTCCGACTGCGCCCATAATTCCTCAAACACCTCAAACATATCGTCATCCGCATTCATCTGCCGGAAGGGCGCAACCCGCGCGCTCGGTGGCTGCTGTGGGTAATTCCAGTCCGTGGTGAGGATTAAGACTTTGCTCGACCCCATCCGTGCCGTCATAAAGCAGATTTCCAGCGGTGGCTTTCTATCAGCATCCCACAAGACCACCGACGTAAATAACTCGTCATCATGCAGCCGTCGAAACTCCGCACTGGCGCGATCCGGTTTCACCAGATGCCAGGGATATTCCGAAAGTGACGGCAGTTGCTCATTCGGATACACCGCCGGGGTGATCGGCTGGAACAGCCGCACATCACGATGGATGTACCAGAAATCGACCCGCATGTGCGAGACTTCATCAAACGGCAGCGAGATGAAATTGGCATTCGGCGACACCCCTATGGTCGTGGAGGGATGCCCCAGCGTCACGATCGGTGCCAGCAGAAACGCCATGCCATTTTCAGTATCGTCCAGCCAGTCGAGCGCGGTCATCTGGTCGCCCATACTCGGCTGAATCATAAAACCCGGCTGCTTGTGCCAATCGCCCAGATAGCGCAGCGGCACATCCCACTTGGCTTGCAGCGGCTTGCCACTGCTGCGGTGACGCTCACGATCAATGCGCCAGTTTTCCTGCAGCCACCAGATGATCTCATCCTGGCGTTCATCGCCCTGCTGAAATGTGTGGAGCTGGCGCACCGCACTCTCATCCGGCGCGATCGTATCCAGCACATACAGGGTCGGCACACCGTTGGTGCGTTCGCCCTGCACCATCAGCCCCACCATCGCTTCGCCGGTTTCATCGGCCATCGAATGGTGAGCGGCGTTGAGCATCTTATCCAGTACACGCTGCGCCACCACCAGATTGGGGACACCGCGCTTTAATGCCTGGAATGACTTAAACATACCTTGCTTACCTCCGTCGGCGCGGCAGCGGTGTATCCGAGCGAACACGCTCCTCAATGCCGGGCCATTCGCCCGTAGCACGCCACGTATAATAAGCATACAACCACTGAACAGCCCATCCAGCCACCGTCACGGCAGTGGATCGGCTGGGATTCCAACCGTACTGCTCGCCATCTTTGGGATTAAACAAACACAATTGCCCGTCTTCGTATTGATGTTTTTCACTATAAATACGCGGGCGCAGTACATACGCTTCCGCCGGGCGGTTGGGATACTCGTTCGGATAAACGATTTTTAGTGAGTGATCGGGTGATTTGAGCGTCGCCAAATTCACTTCGACCGTTCCTTCCCAGTAGAGAAACCCGGACTGCGGCACAACCATTCGAAACGTGTTACCAAAGGTCGCCCGCATGGCCTCTACTTCCAGCCGCAGGCGCGAGGAAACGTTACTGCGTGTTCCCCACCATGCTGCCATCGATCTGGTTCTCCTCTAGTCTTTGCGATCGGTTTCATTGTACCACCATGCCGCCAAGACACAGAGGTGTCACCCCGAAAGATTGAGTGTTTATACGTTTCTCCTGTACAGTTCTATACGCAGTCCTGTGGAGAAAGTTGCGTCTCAGAACCGCGCGAAAATAGGCTCACCAGATGGCGCTCACAAGCCTATTCGCGTCAAACTGGAAGTAAGGGACATATCCTGCTGAATCCCCGAACCGCCAGGGCAAATTGCCCATCCCAAAATCATCACTATAATGCACACAGGGTTCGCAGGAGTTAGAGGGCTACAGAATGCCTATTCGTGCCGTGGTTTTGGATATTGGCGGCGTGCTGGAAATCACGCCCGATACAGGCTGGATTGACAAGTGGAACCGAATTCTCAACAGGAACCTTATTGAAATCCTCGAACAACTTGAAGAGATGGGGATAGATGGCGCGCTGGGAACCTGTTCGGAGGCGGAATGGGTTGATGGCCTGCGCGACGTCACGGGCATGGATCAGGGAAAAGTAGATGCCTTTATGGATGATCTGTGGAAGGATTATCTCGGTGAACTCAACGTTGAACTGGTAGACTTCATCCACACTCTGCGCCCGCAGTATCAAACCGCCATTCTAAGCAACAGTTTTGTCGGTGCCAGAGAGAAAGAGCAGGCGCTCTATCATTTCGAGGACCTGGTGGATTTTCTTGTTTACTCGCATGAAGTTGGGCTCTTAAAACCTGATCCGCGGATTTATGCCCTCACCTGCGAGCGTCTTGGCTTACCCCCATCCGAAGTTGTGTTTCTGGATGATGCTGAGCCGAATATCATTGGTGCACGTGAGTTTGGGATGCAGGCCATTCTTTTTCAGGAAACCCGTCAGGCAATCAACGACCTTCGGGCTTGCCTATCAGCTTGAGTCAGTCAAGATAAAGCATGGGCCACTCTATAAAAAAACGAGGCAGTTCTGGTTAGAGAACTGCCTCGTTCGTCTTAAAGGTCAATGGCATCAACCACCCGGCGGCAGGGTTGCCAGCGGGGTAGCAGCCGTTTGCTCCTCGTTCGAGCTGTTGCTCGGCGGCGGCGGCAGGGTTGGCTGGCTGCCGGATGTGCTTTCCTCACCTGCGACAACAGGCTCCGTCACATCAATCGGTGCGGTCTCTTCACCGCCACCAATATCGACACCCTGCGAGTTCGTGCCAGCGCTCTGATCCACATCAGCGGCGCAGCGGAAGCCAGCGGTGATGCTCTGCTGATCTGGCTCCAGGCTGCGGCGGTGAACCGTGCGCGCAAAGAACGGCATCGCTGCCCAGGAACCCCCACGCAGCACACGCTGTGATCCAGCAGGTGGCCCTTGTGGATTCAGACCCGCAGCTTCAGGCTGGCGGTAGAACACCTCAGAGTACCAGTCGCTGACCCATTCCTCGACATTCCCGGCCATATCCAGCGCGCCATAGGGGCTGGCTCCGGCGGCATAACTGCCCACCGCGACTGCGCCACGCTGCGCCTCGTCAACAATCGGGCGGCTGGTCTTGGCGTTGGCGGTGTTACGATCATTCCCCCAGGGGTAAATGCGCCCGTCACTGCCACGCGCAGCCCGTTCCCATTCCGCCTCGGTTGGCAGGCGGCGTCCAATCGCTTCACAGTAAGCTTGCGCGCCGTACCACGTCACACCCGCCACCGGATAATTATCCAGGAACGGCGGCACCTGATAATTGGCGCTGTCAAAGGTCACGTTACTGGCGTCAGTCTCGTTCTGCGTCGCCAGGCACAGGACCCCGTCACAACCATTGAGATGGCTGCGTGGCCCCATGTAATTCAGGAAAGCCAGGTACTGGCTGTAAGTGACTTCCGTTTCTTCGATCTGGAACGGATCAAGCGTCACCGAATGCGGCGGCGCAGAGTCTTCACCATATTCGATCAGGCAGTCACCACCATCCGCGATACAGGCATCCACTGCCTGCCGCACTTCTGCCGGGGTTGTCCCCATCTCGAAGGTGCCGCCTTCCACCTGCACCAGACGGCTGCCCAGGCCCAGAAGTTCCTGCGGAACACTGCCGCTGGCGGTGTTGAGCGGGCTGGTCCCACCACCATCGCCCTCATCAGGGATGTTCTGTGCGTCACCTGCCGCTTCCGCTTCAGTCGCGGTCGGGCTGGGTTCGACCTGAATAAGCACTTCGGTGGTCGGGGTTGGTGTTGGCGGCGAGATCTCCACCTGCTGCGGCGTTGGAGAGGGGACACTCGCCTGGGTTGGAATTTCAGTTGGGGTAATCGGAGCAGGGGTCGCAGTAATGACCTGTACAACTGGGGTGCCAGTTGCGCGACCGGGCAAACCTTCTACATCCAGGTACAGAAAACCGGTTGCGATAGCGGCCAGGGCCACTGTGATCGAGCAGCCAAAGCCTAAAACCGTGCCCATCACAAACCACTGCCATGCACCTCCACCTGTACGACGGGGGCCACCCAGTGTGCCGTAATTTCTAGACATAACTTATACATTCTCCTCAAACTGAGGCGTCATTCTTAATTCGCTGGGCATTTTACCATATCCTGAGTTGATTGGAATATCACCTGACCATCCCTGAAATAACGGTGGGAAGCCGTAGCGAAAGCGGCTGCTCTTATGCACCGATAATTTATACACAATTCTATGATGGCGTTCCTTGACAACGTTCCCCCCACACATTACGCTTAACATGAATGTTTGGTGCGCAAGGAACACCTGCCGTGACTCACCTGAGTCTCCAAGAAAACTCAATCTTTTCGGCCAACGGGCTGCGGCCAGTCAACCTGCGAACCGACCTTGCTCCCCTGGCTGACCTCATTGAGATGGTTTTTGCCGATAGCATGGATCAAAGTGGGCGTGCAGCCATCCGCGAAATGCGTTATTTAAGCCGGATGGGCATCGGCCTCAGCCTCTTGCCCGGCATGAACGATCTGGTACAGGGTATCAGCCTGGGTTATGTCTGGATTGCCGATGGCAAGCTGGTCGGGAATGTCTCGGTGTATCCCGCCAAGTGGCCGCAGGCACCGGGCAAAGCCTGGATTATCGCCAACGTAGGGGTGCATCCCGTTTACCAGGGCCGTGGCATCGCCACCCAGCTCATGCGCGCCAGTATGGAGATGATCCGTAGTCGTGGCGGTCAGTATGTCATACTCCAGGTTGATTCAACCAACGACGTCGCCCGCCACATCTATCAGCATCTCGGCTTTGTCGATGAACGCGCCTGGACGGTCTGGCGGCGGAACAGCGCCATTCGTGCGCCGCTGCCATTAAGTGAGCCAACGCCATTTATTACCCGCCGCCGCCGCGAAGAGTGGCAGGCGGAATACCTGCTGGCACAGCGCCTGCGTCCGGCAAATAAGGGTGGCCTGGGCTGGCAGCGTCCATTACATCCCAGTTTCTTCAAAAAAAGCATCGGCCAGCAGTTGGCTGACCTCCTGAATATGCGCTCGTTGGAGCGGCTGGTGATCCGGTCTGAGGAGCCTCATCGTCTGCTGGCTTCCATGTGGATCGAAACCGGCCTTCTGGTCAGCGCTACCCAGATCACCTTGATGGTGGATCCGGCTTATCAGGAGACATATGGCGAGGTGCTCATCAACTACGTCACACGCCGCCACGACATCCACAACCACCTGACGATTGAACACCCTTCTGATGAAACGGTCATTGCCGACCTGTTGAGCAAATACCAGTTTCGCCCACAGCGGGAAGTCATCCACATGCGCTGGGATGTACCATGACAGGCACCATCCTGTTAGTTGACGACGAGCAGCACATCATCGACCTCGCAAAAATGTATCTTGAACAAGAATCCTACGAGGTGGACAGCGCCACCGACGGCCTTACCGCCCTGGATAAAATCTTGAGCGAGCAACCAGCCCTTGTGGTGCTCGATCTGATGCTGCCGGGATTGGATGGCTGGGAAGTCTGCCGCCGCGTGCGTGCCGAGTCGGATGTACCAATCATCATGCTTACCGCCCGCAATGACGACATTGATAAAATTGTCGGGCTGGAGTTGGGCGCGGATGATTACCTCACCAAGCCCTTTAACCCGCGCGAACTCGTCGCCCGCATCCGCGCCATCCTGCGACGCACGGGCCGCACCGCCCCCAGCGAAGCCAGCCCCGATGTCATCCAGTTTCGTAATCTCAAAATCGAAGGGCAAAAGCGCAACGTTTTTGTGGATCATCAGCCGGTTAACCTGCGCATGAAGGAATTTGACCTGCTGCTGGTGCTGGCCGAAAATCCTGGCGTGGTGTTCACCCGCGAAAAACTGCTGGATGTCGTGTGGGGATATGATTTTGCCGGGGAAACGCGCACAGTTGATGTCCACATCGCGCATCTACGCCACAAGCTGGAGGGGATGCAGTTGGTCATCGAGACAGTTTGGGGGGTCGGTTACAAACTGGAAATATGAACCTGCGCGCGCGTCTGCTGCTGTCTTATATCGTCGTCATCATGGCGACACTTGTGATTATCTCTATCGCACTGATCCTGTTTTTGAATGTGCGTCCTGCCCCGCCGCAGCAAACCTATCGTGATTTAACCACTTTCGCACAGGTCAGTTTGCGCAACTTGGTCACCAACGCCCGCTCTGGCCCGCTGCGTCGCCAGTTGCAGGGCGACGAAGTATTTCAGTACATCACCGAGCTGGCGACCGACAGCGGTGTCCGCGCACTGCTCCTCAACATGCCAGAGCAAACCGTCCTCTACGACAGCACCGGGACTTATCAGCCCGGGGACAGCCTCACCTGGACTGCCGCACCGGAGGTTGAAGTTCCGGAGCTTCCCGGCTTCCTGCAAAACCTCATCCGCAACCGGTTAGACCCGGTCTACGGCACATTTCTCGACCCGGATACCGAGGAGTGGTTGTTCATCGGCCTGGACCTGAACACGCAGACAGACGAGGAACGCCTGCTCATCTTCGCCGAGAGCGCCCCCACCCAGACCCTGCGGGCTGCACTCGGGCAGCTTGGTTCATCGCTGGCCCGCCCGGTTTTCCAGGCGGCGGCTATCGGCCTGCTGGTGGCCGCGTTGATGGCCTATGTCATCAGCCGGACCATCGCCCACCCCTTACAGGAGATCGCCGCAGCAACCCGCCAGGTAAACCCGGAAGATCGCTCCAAAGTTCCTGTCACCGGCCCGCCGGAAGTCCGCGCCGTCGCCGAGGCTATCAATGATATGCGCGACGAAGTCCTCGCCACGCAGACCGCCCAGCAGGATTTTATCGTCAATGTTTCGCACGATCTCAAAACACCGTTGACCTCTATCCAGGGGTATTCGCAGGCTATTATGGATGGCGCGGCCAACGACCCCGTCAAAGCCGCCACCATCATCCACGAGGAAGCCGCCCGCCTCAACCGCATGGTCACAGAACTGACCGATCTCACGCGGCTGCAAAACGGCCAGCTTTCCATGCAGAAAGTGCCGCTGCAGCTCAGCCAGATTGTCGAAGTGGTGGCGCAGCGCTTGAGCATCGTCGCCAAGGACATCACCCTGACGGCGGACACACCGCCCATGCCTGAAATTATCGGTGATGGGGACCGTATGGCGCAGGTCGTGACCAATCTCATCAGCAATGCCATCAAGCACACTCCACAAGGTGGGACCATTCGCATCCGCACGCAGGTCAACAACGGCGGGGTGGAGTTGATTGTGCAAGATAATGGTATTGGCATCCCGGCGGCGGAACTGCCGCGCATTTTCGAGCGCTTCTATCAGGTGGACAAGACACGCGGGCCGCGCCGGGGGACAGGGCTGGGGCTGGCGATTACGCAGGAAATTGTGCAGGCACACGGTGGCAGCATCAGCGTCACCAGCGCCGGGAAAAATCAGGGATCAACCTTTACCGTCTGGCTGCCCTCGCCGCAGCTCAAAACAGCCTCCAGCGCACGTTAAAAGGGCGCAGAGTCGGCGTGATACGCCCCGGCATAAGCCACCTTGCCATCCAACAAAAGCTGCGCCGTGTAGGCTTGAGGCCGCCCAAGCAGGGATAAATCCACAACCAGCGGGCTGTTGATTTCGGCAATCGGGTCCTGATAACGGTAGATGTCACCGTTGGCCATATCGGCGATCTTGAGTTCCAGGTCGAATGGCCCGGCATCCAGCGAACTGCGCGGCGGGTTAAAGCAAAACACTGCCTGCTGCGCCTCCAATGCCACCCGGTCCACATACACCCATTCACGATTGAACAGGTTGTAATCCGCCCGAACACCGATCTTTGCGCTCCAATGGCGCAGCACAGCCTCCGGCAGCAGAAAGCGCAGCGTTTCGTACTCCGCCTCCGACCGGCACCAGATCACGCGCAGGCTGTCCAGCTCAATCTCGTCGGGCACGATCACCTCGGCATGACGGTGAAACACAATCTGATCGCGTTCCTCTTTCTCAAACCGCGAGTCGTGATACACCAGATCAAACGGCAGTTCGTCGAATGCATCAGCGGTCGAATACACTTCTGTATCGGGCCGTGCGAGACTGCCGTAGCTGAACAGCGCATCCTCACGGGAGATTACATCTCCAAAATCAAACAGCATATAGA
>JAIOHN010000793.1 GCA_019912985.1 Anaerolineae bacterium
TCCTCCTCGGAATTGAAACATATATTCTATCACATCCAGGGTAGTGGTCGGTAATAGCCTCTTCGATCATACGCCAATGCCCTGAAGCAGTGAGACCGTTAGCCAGATTGCGATCAACCCGAGCACGACAAAGCCTGCCACCGGGCCGATCATCTCGCCGGTTGAAAACTTCACGCCCGCCGCTTTTTGGAAGATCGTGCTCAGGGTGATGAGCGGAGCCAGCAGGATGATAATCACCAGCAGCGGCATGGCGATCAAATAGCCCAGCGCCACACCCTGCGAGATCAGCGCACCGGCAATAAGTGTTGATGGGGTGATAATCGCCAGATCCAGGGCGTAGGTGACGGGTGTCGTGTAGGTATCCAGGCGGTCAGGCGTGGTGTCTTTTATCAACGCGCTGACTAGCGGCACGCCCCAAACCACCAGCGTGACCAGCCCGCTGACGATCATGAAAATGGCGAGGCCATTTTGAGGCACACTCGGGGAGATTTGCGCTGCCAATACTGCCGGATCGACCGAGGAAAATGTGAGGATAAAGGCGAAAAGGCTGCTGGAAAACAGCGCCACATAGACCAGAAAAAGCCGGTTGTAAGCCGCTGCCAGCGCCATCGACGCATAGAAGTAGAGGAAGCAGCCCAACACGCCGGTAAGCAGCAGATGACCGGCCAGCATCCCGCGCCCACTCAAAAATAAGGACACGAGCAGCAGCGGGAGCGCCAGGAAAAGCACGACAGCATCATGGCCTTTGTAACCGGCACCGATGAGCAGGGTATCGTAGCGGTATAAACCTCGCCCGTAAATCTGCGCTGTTTGACCGCGAACGGTCGAGACGGTGTGAGGCGTGCCTGCGCTGCGCCAGAAGAAGCCGACTCCGGCAGCGACGAGTGCCAACAAGGCAATTAACAACGAAAGCCAGTACGCGATATCGGGTAGGTTCATTCGATCTTCTCCTCCTCACAATTCCCACCCGACCAGCGTACATTTTCTGATGGGCAGCATGATAGTGAGCAAGAGCACATGCATGGGTGAAGAAAAGCAGATTGCTCAGGCAATCACGCCGCATTGGATCTATTTTTTTTGACCATCAACGAGCTTTTGGCGCTCTTCTCCCCACATGGTGATGGATCGCTCAAAAAAATCCGCCAGCAGTGCCAGCTCGTCTTCCGTATAACTGGAAACAATTTCATCCTGAGCCGCTCGCAGCGAAGCGAACATGGGCGCAATGGATTTTGTCGTCTCCTCCACAAGAACAATATGCGAACTACGGCGGTCATTGGGGTTGGGCCGGCGCACGATGAGTTTGCTCTTCTCCAGACGATCCAGCAGGGCAGTGGTTGCCCCCGAACTCAGACCCGCATACCTGGAAAGTTCAGAAGGCGTGACCAGACCCTTGAGAAAGATAAGCCCAAGGCACTCCATATCTGTGACGCCTACGCCCAATCTCTCACCAATCGCATGGCGAAAGAGCACCGAGCCAATGCCATACTCACGCGCGCCTAGAATGACTTTCTGTTTTAGCTGCTCTTTTTTGGTCTTTTCCATGAAAAATGCCCTTGCAATATTTTATACTATACAGTAACTTTATCATAAAGTATCTTTAAAATCGAGATAAATTCTGTAAATCAGGATGGGACAATAAAGGAGCGGCATATGAGCATCAAAAGCATCTCTGGCATCACATGTCTGGTCAAGGATCTTGAGAAAACAGCTGCATTCTATGACGCGCTTGGCTTTCGTGTGGGGAAGCAGGAGGACGGCCTTGTAAAGTGTTATGTGAACTGGTTCTGGGTTGATTTTATTGCCGAAGATCAGGCAGATACATCTGCTTATCAGGCAGAAGCACAGGTATCGAACCGGGGAGCAGGACAGTATTTGCATCTCAAGGTCGATAATGTTGATGCATTTTACGAAAGCATACTTTCAAACGGCATGAAACCCGATGGTGCGCCGGAAGGAAATCGTTCCAGTGGTCGGTCGTTCGTCCTGCGCGATCCAGACGGTTACAAGCTGGTTTTCTTTGAGAAAAAATAGGCTGAGGAAGGGCGTGTCATACGACCACGCCCTTAGACTGCCAGCGGCGCGAGATTGACGCCGTGACGGAAGCGCCAGTCCTCGATCACGCGCTCGATCTCAGCCTGCTTACGGGCGTCATCCCAATCAAGCACTGCTGCCAACACATCCGTGATTTCATGCAGGCTCTGCGGCGTGACTTTGCCGAGCATCGCCAGCAGGGTGCGGCGCAGCAGCAGATCATCGAGATGGACCACTTTTTCGGTTTCCGCCAGGAACTGCACCTCGCGGCGGCTGTAGCCGGGGGTGTATCCCAGCGGCGTGTCCGGTTCTGCCGCCAGATAGGCTGCGATCTCGCGCACGCGCGTGCCATATCGCTCGAACAACGTCTGCACATGCTCAACTTCCAGCCCGGTTTCGACCGCCGTTTCGTGGATGAGCGCCTTACGATCCACGTTGTTTTTGGGATAATCGCGCCCGCCACCGATGGCCCGGTCGCGGGTGGTGGTCAACCGCTGCTGTTTGAGCCGGGCCAGCACATTATCCGTCACCTGCTCGGAGAAGGCGCGGAAAGAGGTCCACTTGCCGCCGACCAGTGACAGCACTGGATAGCTGAGACGGCTGTCGGGTTCGATGGCGCGGATGCTGTGATCACGGCTAATTTGCCCAGCGGTGGTGGCGTCGCTGCTGGGCAGGGGACGCACTCCGCAGAACTGGAAGACCACATGCGAACGGTTCACATCCAGATCGGGGAAAACGACGCGGATCAGGTCAAGCATGTAGTCGATTTCTTCATCGGTGCAGATCGCCTGCTCTGGATCGTCGATGTGAATATCGGTCGTGCCGACCAGAACGCGATCCAGCAGCGGGAAGAAAAGGGTGATGCGGCCATCCTTGTTCTCGAAGAACAGCTCGTGACCATCACACAGCTTGTGCAGTTCGGGATGGTCGAGCACCAGATGCGAGCCTTTGGTGCCGCCGATAAAGTTTGTAGATTCATCCAGCGCCTGATTGACGAAGTCGATCCAGGGGCCAGCCGCGTTGATGACGATCTGCGGCTTGACAGTGAACGTCTCGCCGGTCAGTTCATCGCGCAGGGTCACGGTGTCCGCTTCGCCATCAATGGCGCTGACGTAATTGAGGGCGCGGGCTTTGTCGCTGCTGGTTTCGGCATCGGCAAGCAGTTCTATGCAGATACGCTCCGGGTAAGGCATCCAGGCATCATAGTAAGTAGCGGTGCAGACGATCCCCGGATTCAGGCCAGGGCGCGTCACCAGCGATTCCGCGCGCGAATGAAACACATGGGTCGGCGTCATGCGGAAGCGGCGGGTGAACCAGTCGTACATGGTCAGCCCGGCTTTGATGATGATCGCGCCGCGCTCGGACGGTTTATCCAGCAGGCCGAGGAATTTCAACGGCGCATTGAACATGCCGCTGAACCAGCTAAAAATGGGGATGGTCGTGGGCAGTGGGTGGACGTAATGCGGCGCATTTTGCAGCAGCCGGTTGCGTTCGATCAACGCTTCGTGGACAAGGCGAAACTCGCCGTTTTCGAGATAACGCAGGCCGCCATGCGCCATGTGTGAAGAGGCTGCGCTGGCTCCGCTGCAAAAATCGGCCTTATCCACCAGCAGCACATCCACGCCTTGCAGGGCCAGATCACGAAACGTGCCGATGCCATTGACCCCGCCGCCGATAATCAGCACAGACACGTCCGGCTGCTCGCGGAGGGTGTCCAGTATAGTCTGTCGATTTGCCATTGTTCTATGCCCTTACAACCACAATCGACTCGATTGTAGCGCGTTTGATGGGGCCGGACGAGTGACGGGCATCAGTAAGGGGGCATGAGGAATGCAGGCTCTACAAGGTCACATGCAACTTAATCGCCGCCAAGCTCCAGTTTCGCCAGAAGGTGGGTTATTTCGCTTTTGCTTCATTCATTTTTGCTTGCGTTTTTAGCATTTGTTTAATCACTGTGGCTGGCACTTGCTGGTCGAACTTGATTTGTATTCGCTTTTCGCCGAGCGTGTAGCCTGCTTCCTCAAGGGTTTGGCGGTCTTTATCCTGAAGCGAATCCGCGATCTGGAAGCTGACATGCTTCTTGTAGGCAGTGATCCCAGCCAGAATGCCGTGGTATCTAAAGAAGGGATACCCCCAGCTTATGGTTTCTTCTGCTTCTGGAATGGTCGAATTGATTATTTTCCGAAGTTCTTCGAGTATCGGGCGGGCGGCTTCTACCTGATCGGCAATGTAAGAATCCACATTTTCCGATTTTGAACTTTTCTTCATCGTATTTTTTCTTCCTTCTAATTTCAAGTCTGCACGCGTTGACGTAGAACCTCTGCCCATCGCCTTCACCATTTTACCATTGCTTCTTGTTTCGCCTGGCCGGTCATCGATAGGCGGAAGCTATTGCTCACATGAGAGGGCGGTGAGCATCAAGCGTTGCAATTCTTTTGTTAGAAATTCGAAATGCATCCGTAATCATTCTCTCCGAGACTGGGCTTGACTGTCAGTCACGTTCCCCCGCTCGGATTGCCGAGCGATCCCACACAAATGGAAAGATAGGAGAGAGTTCCATGCGTTTTCTAAATTATCGAAGGGCAGCACTCAGCGGCTTGCTCCTTCTCTTATTGGCTGCTTTTTCTGCGGTGCCTGCCTTTGCGCAGGATAATGATGTGGCACCCGCACCGCCTTCGATCGGCGCGGATGTGCCATTGACCTACTTTGGGCCTGCACCTTCGGATGTGCAGCGCGAGTTGATCGGCCCCTACCAGTTATTGAAATCCGGCCCTATTGATACGGAAAACGGGACAATCACCCTGCCGCTGTATCGCGGTGAGCTGACCAGCGGCGAAGCGGTGTGGTATATCCTTACCGACACGAATGATCAGGGCAACGCGGCAGCACTGGGCCTCAATTTCTCCGCCAAGCTGACGTATGCCGAGGTGGGAAATGGTGTGCGGCCTGCCCACCTGGAATCCGATGGCACCGTAATTTTCGAGCGCGGCGCGGTTGATTTCTCGCCAGAGCGCAGCATTACCCCCGGCGAGCAGCCGAATCCCTTCCCGCCGACCGCCTTCCAGCCCGGTGCTGTGGGCGATGCCTTCTACACACCGCTGGCGAAGATTGGCAATTACATCTACAACGCCCCCATCGTGGCCTTTGGCGTGGAAGCAGATCAGATCGCTTTCTGCGATGGCGACGCCGATCACAGCCTGGTTCATGACAAAGTGACGGCCATCTGCCCGGATGAAGGCACTGTGACACTGGACCTGACCCCTGGTTTCAGCTTTGCTCGCCCCGTGCTGTACCTGAGCACGGACGCCAGCAATGACATGGCTGCCACCATGGAGGGTGCAGTCTACGCCCCGGCGCTGACAGAAATCGGCGTGGGTCGGGATGACAGCGCCTTCAGCGCGGTCGAGCGTATCTTCGCCTTCGCCAACGGCCCCACCGGCAGCGGCAACCCGCAGCGCCAGGGTTTCAACAGCGCTTTGAGTGGTGAAGGCTCGCCACTGAACGTGCTCGGCGGAATCCCAACCGTCGCGACGGACTACAGCCCGCTGTGGGATCTCAACCTCGGTGTGTGGACGCAGGAAGCCATCGACAACGGCTACCGCTCACGGCTGACCGAAGAATTCGCCATCCTGGGCTTCGCGGAGCAGGGGTGGATCACTGGCCCGGACGGCGGCGATTATGGCTCTACCGGTATCATCGTAAACTGCCCGATCGTCTGGCGTTTCCTCTAATCGTTTGCACGGTGGAGCGGAGAATTTCTCCGCTCCACTGACTTGTTTATCTCCCCCTAAAAAGCCAGCACATGCTGGCTTTTTGTGTTGAGGGGAGGGGAGTCATCGCGCAGGCACATCGGGTTTTGTGCCATAATGATGGAAATACTTGAATTTGCGAGGCCCAACATGACTGACCAGGAAACCGCTCAACAGTTCGCTGATATTCTTCAGGATGCCATTCTGGAAATTGACCCGAATATCCACTTTCGCTGGCAGCGGATGTTCGGTGGGGCAGGTTATTATGCCAATGGCACCATGTTCGCGGCATGGTATGGTCACGAGAGTGTGGCGCTGAAGTTATCAAAACCGGATCGCGAGGCGCTGCTGCAAATGCCTGGCGCACAAGAAGGCAGCAAGCAGTATATTGAAGTGCCGCTGACCTTCCTTGATGATATTCCCCTGCTGGCAGAGTGGGTGGCAAAGAGTATTGCTTATGCTGAATCAAAAGCGGCGACGAAAAAGCGCCGCTAGCATTCCGTTATGAGGCTTTGTTTCACTGATTTACAGGGCCAACCGCCTTCGCGCGAGACGGTTGGCAGAAATGGTATGGTGGATTAGTAGTATGGTTCTTCGGTGACAAGCGCTCTCAGCCCATCCACAATCGCTTCGACCTGTGGCGCGGCTCCAGGGCCTACCCGGTCGAGATAAATCTGGTAGCAGTCCAACGCTTCGGGGAACATTTCCACTTCAAAGTAGAGATAACCCAGTGTGGCATAGGTATTGACGTCATTCGGGTCAATTTCCAATGCTTTTAGAAGATCCGCCTCGGCCTGTTGGTAGGCCTGTGTCTCGAGATAGATCGTCCCACGTGCAACATAAGGTGCGTTCCCTACGCCCTCATCTTCGATCCCTAATTCCAGCGCGGTATTATAGTCCGCCAGCGCGAGTTTGTAGGCATCACTCATGAAATAGATGTCTGCACGTGCAAGATAGCCGCTTACATCGGTGGGGTTCAGCTCGATTGCAGTTGAATAATCGGCAATGGCATTTTTCTCTTCGCGCAGTTCTTCCCATGCCCGCCCACGCGCATAATAGATCATCGCCCACTCCGGTTTCAATTCAATGGCCTGAGTGTAATCCTCAACCGCCTCGGTGAATTGGCCTTGCCAATGATAAGCCATGCCGCGACCAGCATAAACCTCCGAGTCCTGCTGTCCATGCTCTAAGGCCAGCGTATAGTCGCTCAGGGCTTTTTTATAATCATCGACCTCCAGATACAGCATGCCTCTCTCGTTAAAATATTCACCGAGTACGGCTTCGCCGCCAAATTCGATGGCGCGGCTCATGTTCTCAATTGCGTTTCCAAAATCACTGAGCATCCTATAAGCATAGGCGCGACCATAATAGGCTGCATCAGATTTTGAATCGAGCTCAACCGCGTTTGAAAAATCCTTGATCGCCTCTTCATAGAGTGTGAGGTCATTGTATGAATAGCCTCTGGCGGTGTACACCACACTGAGAGGCTGATAATTCATCGCAATGGCAAGCCTGTAATTGAAGTTTGCTTCAGCGTAGTTTTCCTGCTCCTGGTAGATGCGCCCCAGCGCGTAATAGGCATCCGCATAATCCGGGTCGAGCTGCAACGCGCAATCCAGGCTCGCAATCGCCTCGGCATCAGGAAGCCAGGAATAGAGATCATAGTAAGCCTGCGCTCTGGCTTTGTTTGAATCCATATTTGGAAACAGGTCACAAACCGCCGAATCGGCGGCCTGTGCGTTCGTGGCCGATTGAGGATACATGGCTACAAACAGCGCCATGACGATGAGTGCAAATTTACTGATGGACTTCATTACCGCTACTTACCACTCCACTGCTAAGATTTCACTACCACTTGCGCCCTTCAAACATCGAGTTGGGCGACCAGCCGCTTGGGCGCAGTCAGGCGGTAGGCCGTCGTTACAAAGTCCCGGATCTCATCCCAATCCACAGTTGGCGTGTCGATGCGCAGCCCAATCCAGCCGTTATGACCGAGATAGGCCGGGCGATAAAATCGCTCCGGGTCCAGCTGCAGCAGGAAATCCTGCTCCTCTATCGTGGATTTACAGCACAGACCAATGCGCCCATCCCCATGATGATCGTTGAGATAATAGGCAAAGCTCCGTTTGCGCACTTTGAAGGCCAGATGGTTATCGCCTGAGCAATCCACTTCGGGGAAAGTGCTGCAAAGCTCGATCAGTTGATCCCGCCGCTGCTGTGTTTCAGAGGTCATTACTCGCGCTCCTTGTTGTACATATGTTCTATTAATTGTACTCCAGGATACGCGTTTTTATCTACTTTCTGCGGCGTTCACTGCCCTTTATTTCATCTTATCCATAAATATTGCTAAAGATAAGCATTTTATATTAATTCTTCCCTAATTTATGTATTTTTCAGAATTCAAATTATGGCGTAAGAAGATCACACCAAAATGTGGCGGTATTCAAGAAGAGGGAGTTGAGGGTAAGGGGGTTAGCATCATGCCCCGACTGTTGAGGTCAGGGCATGATGATCGGAGGGGTTAATCCTGCGCCCAGCCTTTAGCGCGCTCGACGGCGCGCTGCCAGCCTGCATAAAGCTGGTCACGTTGATCGGCGGACATACGCGGCTCGAAGGTGCGTTCAACCCGCCACTGGGCGGCAATCTCGGCCTGTGATGACCAGAAGCCAGTCGCTAAACCCGCAAGATAGGCTGCGCCCAGGGCAGTGGTCTCGGTCACAGCCGGGCGCTGCACCGGCACGCCCAGAATATCGGCCTGGAACTGCATGAGGAAGTCATTGCGCACCGCGCCACCATCCACACGCAGAGTCTGGAGGTCGAGACCGGAATCGGCTTGCATAGCGGCGGCGACATCGCGAGTCTGGTAGGCGATGCTCTCCAATGCCGCTCGCGCGATGTGCGCCCGACCTGCACCGCGTGTGAGTCCGACGATGGTCCCGCGTGCGTATTGATCCCAGTAGGGTGCGCCCAATCCCACAAAGGCTGGGACCAGATAAACGCCTTCATTACTGTCAAGCTGTTCCGCCAACGCCTGGGTTTCGCTGGCATCCTTAATGATTTGCAGCTCGTCGCGCAGCCACTGGATAGCAGCCCCGGCGATAAAGATGCTGCCTTCCAGCGCGTACTGTTCCGGGCCATTTTCCAGTTTCCAGGCGGCAGTGGTCAGCAAATTGTTGTGCGATTCCACCGTCTTGCTGCCGGTATTGAGCAGCAAAAAGCAGCCAGTGCCGTATGTGTTTTTCGCCATCCCCGGCTCAAAGCACACCTGGCCGAAGGTCGCGGCCTGCTGGTCGCCTGCGATGCCTGCCAGCGTGATCGGTGTGCCGAAGAGGGCTGCGGCTGTCTCGCGATAGACCATGCTGCTGGGAACAACCTGCGGCAGAATCGACTGCGGGATGTCGAGGCGTTTGGTGATGGTGGTGGACCACCAGTTTTTGTGAATGTCATAGAGCATGGTGCGGCTGGCGTTGCTGATGTCGGTGATGTGCAGCGCACCTTCGGTCAGCTTCCAGATGAGATAGCTGTCGATAGTGCCAAACGCCAGCCTGCCGCGCTCGGCTTTCGCGCGCGCACCGGGGACGTTATCGAGCAACCAGGTGACCTTAGTGCCGCTGAAATAAGCATCGGTCACGAGGCCCGTTTTTTCGCGGATGATGCGGTCGAAGCCCTCGGCTTTGAGCTGGTCGCAGAAGCGGGCGGTGCGGCGGTCTTGCCAGACGATGGCATTATGGATCGGCTCGCCGGTCTCGCGGTCCCAAATAACGGTCGTTTCGCGCTGGTTGGTGATGCCAATGGCCGCGACATCGCCCGCTGTGATCTGAGCCTTCTTCAACACCTGCTGCGCCACTGCGTACTGTGTCTCCCAGATTTGCGCCGGATTGTGCTCCACCCAACCGGGCTGCGGGTAGCGCTGCGGAAATTCCTGCTGGGCCAGTGCCACAATCTGGCCGTTGTGATCGAACACAATCGCTCGGGAGGAGGTCGTTCCCTGGTCGAGCGCGAGAATGTAATCAGCCATTTTTTAAAACCCTGTTTTCTTCAAAATAACGGTCTAAATGTAACACAAAACCCCTGCGACTTCCGCAGACTCCAGGCTTGCGCAGACATCACAGGCTTTGTCCGCACGGAAGGCTCGCCACGCTGCTCTGCGGCACTTCGAACCACTCGCTGTGATAAAGCAAATTTTTACGCATTTACTTGTACACCGCACTTGCAGAAAAGGGTAAGGCAATGTTCAAGCTGATTCTGCACCACACTTACAAAATGTACGGCGAAGCCGTCGACATCTCGCGGAACGAGAATCACGGCTTCCGAACAGCGGTTAGCTATACAGCAGACGGAACCGGGGCCAACACGGGCGTGCTGAATTTTGATCAGCCGCAAAGCCGTATACGGGTCACCAGCAAGCCTGTCTGGATGCACCCGCGAGCGCTCAAGATCGAGATGTGGGTTTATCTCACCGCGCTCGGTCAAAGGCGTAATCTGGTTGAGGGTGAGCTCTCATTCGCCTTTTTCATCCATCCCGATGGTGTTCTGTGGGGTACTTTCCTGGGGCCGGAAACCCCGGGCGGTGCGCCCACCTGGCATGGCGCAAACAGCGATGTCCCGTACTCACCGGATGGGGTACAGCACACGGTTCCGCTAAACACCTGGACCAAAGTCACTTATTTGCATGATGGCATTTCGTCTCTGCGGCTCTACATCGACGATCAACTGGTCGGCGCGAATTACAACCTGATCGCTGCTGTGCCTTCGGTGAATACCAGCGGCGTCCACATCGGCCACTGGCCCGGCGATGATCGCTATACCTTCAGCGGTCGTATTGACGAGATCAAAATCTGGAAATATGACCCGGAAGTTCCTTATAAGCAGTTCTTCTGCCGCCCGGAGACCCGCCGCTGCTGGAAGCCAATCTTCGACAGCATGGGTGAAGCATTGGGTGATAAAGAACGCCAGCGCGCGGTGATTGGCCTGATGCTGTGCATCAACGACGCCCAGCAGGATCTACTGCGCCAACTGCGCCGCCAGGGTGAACCGGCTATGCAAGCGATCGACAAGTTGAGCGAGCGCTACCGCGAATTATGGTGCAGCGGCAATATTAGCGGCGACGATATGAAGGAACTGCTGTCCGCATGGCTGCGTCTGTTCGAAGACCTGCTCGGCCCCGATTATATGAACCAACTGCGGCAGCGGATGCTCAACTGTTGGCAGGAGTTCGAGGGCGAAACGTTGTTCAAATTCCGCGAAGAACTGCTGGAATGCGACCCGGATTTCGTGGCGTATATCAATCTGTTTACTGAACTGGTGGAAGGTGGACCCGAACAACCTGAGCATCCCAATGAACCTGAAGAACCGGAGCCGCCAGACGAAGAACCCACCCAACCGGACCGACCAAACAGACCGGATACACCCAAAGGTCAAGACTCACCGTTTGTGACCATTCTCAAGGTCATTCTCGAACTCATCCGTCGTTTGTTCTCTCGCAAGTCGTAGCGAAAAAGGATACGGATCATGCCATTAACAGAAGAAGAAAAAAAGCAACTGATTGAGGCCTACGAGCCGATCCTGTACTTCCATCCTGAGGAAAAGTTCGTGCCAGTGCGGCCCGAAGCCTATCTGCAGTCGGCAGCACTATGGCACAGCCAGCCCCCCAGCCACAACAAGACCGACTGGGGTAACGGCGGGCCAGGGTTCCCGCGCACGCCAATCATCCCCAAAGGTGGCATCAGCGTCAACCCGGCGGATGATCTGGAAGGCAGCGGCGATCCGGATGGCGACGGTGTGAATGAGTGGTATCTGGGTCATGAGGAAGACGGCACGTTTCCTTATCTGATCAGCAATGATGAGCGCGAATTGTGGCTCGATCTGGCGGCCTGGGCGGATACCGACGCGGTCGATGACGCCTCGCTGAACCAGGAGTGCAACATCGAGCGGGCGCAGGCGATGATGGGCGAGGAGCCGCTGAATAGTGGCAAGGACTGGTATTACGCCGAAGTGCAGGAGTTGAATGGCATTGAAGACTTGCTCGCCTCCCTGCGTAAAGATGGCGTAGACCTGGGCCAGCTCATCCGTGAGCAGTTCGGTGAAGCCTGGTTTATCTGGTACTACTTCCTTTATCCCATTCATGAGGAGAACTTCCGCCGCTGCGAGGAAGTGGTCGGCGCGGGTAATCATGGCAACTACGAAGGCGACTGGTCCGCAGTCGGCATTATCGTGCGCAAACCGCTGACGCTGCCGTGGGAGCCAGGCGGCACGTTTCCCAGTCCAGAGTGGATTGGCTACAGCGTGCGGCTGCGCGGTGTGATCGAGAATTTCCTGCCGACTATCCGCCAGGGGATGCTGGTACGCCCGTGGTCGGATGTACGCAAGCTCGGGCGTCACGCCAAGATTTATGTGGCCGAAGGCTCGCACAACAATTACTCGATTCCGGGCGATAAAAACCCGCCTGCTGTTGCGCTGGGCGGTATCCCGATTGGCGACGCCACCTGCGAAACCACTGAGGAGGTGGATAGCGCTGTGAGGGATAAGCTGGCTGAGCTGGAAGACACACTCGATACGGTTCGTGATGTCGTTGTGACACTGGCAAAGGTCGGCGTTGGCTTCGCAATCGGTGGGCCGCTTGGTGCGATCGTGGGCGGCATCGCTGGCTTGATCGAAGCGGCCAGCAGCGGCGGTGGCGGCAGCTCCGAGCCAGTAGACGACGCGGTTGAGACAGAGATGGAGCGCGACCACGCCGCCACTGAGGGCAGTTACGGGCTGGTGTTGAAACCCGCCGACCCGGCATTCTCGATTGATGATGCTGCCGATGCAACTGAGGTGCGCCCGTGGGCTGGCGATATTCAGAATCGCATCGTCAACCGCGAGACGCAGGTGTGGTGGCCGCCAACCAGTGGCAATGATCCCGGCTATAAGGGGCGCTGGGGGGTGATGGTGCAGGAAGACACCTTCGACCGGCGCAGCGGGCAGGAATTCCCGGATTTCCGGCGCGCTTTCCTGCTGGACCTGGCGCTGCATTTCTCTGGCAGCGATTCGTAAGCAAGCATGAGGGGCGGTGTCAATCCGCCCCTATTGAACACGGAGAAAATCATGAAAACGCTGTTACGCATTGTACTGGTGCTGGTCATCATCGGGGCGATTGCCGCTGCCGTCTATTTCTTCGTGCTGCCCCGGCTGCAACCGCCGCTGGAAGCGCGTCCTGCTG